>JADGEP010000100.1 GCA_016744275.1 Candidatus Krumholzibacteriia bacterium
GCCTTTATCAGCTACCTGGCCCTCAAGGAATACCTGACGATCATTCCCACGCCCTTGCAGGACCGTCAGGTGTTGATGTGGGCCTACTTGCTGATTCCGCTGCAGTTTGTATTCGCGAAAATCGGCGACTTCGAAATGTTCCTCGTGCTCATCCCCGTGTATGGGTTGGTCATCATCGCCATGAGCATGATTTTGGTCGGCACCACGAAAAATTACATCGCGCGCATTGGCACCGTCTATTGGGGGCTGATGATGGCGGTGTTTTCGTTGTCGCATCTGGCTTGGTTGGTGGTCATGCCGCGTGCGGGCGAGACCACGACCGGGGCTGGGTTGGTGCTCTACGTGGTGCTCTTGACCCAGTTCAATGATGTCAGTCAGTACATCTGGGGCAAGAGCCTGGGCGGACCGAAAATCGTCCCCAGGGTGAGTCCCGGCAAAACCTGGGCCGGCTTCCTGGGGGGCATGGGCACCAGCGTGGTTCTGGCCGGGCTGTTGGGAACCTGGTTGACACCCTTGCCCTGGCACCTGGCCGCATTGTCGGGCCTGCTGGCGGCAGTGGCCGGATTTTTTGGCGACCTCAACATGTCGTGCGTCAAACGCGACCTTTGCATCAAGGACACCGGCGCGATGTTGCCCGGGCATGGAGGCATCCTGGATCGGGTGGACAGCTTGACCCTGGCCGCCCCCTTGTTGTGCCATTACATCCGTTTCTTCTGCTATCTGGACGGTTCATGATGGACAGTTTGATGCGGAAACTGCTGTACTACCTGGTCGTCAAGCCCATGATCTTCATCGGCTTTGGCGTGTGGGTGCGCGGACGCGAAAACTTTCCCACCGATGGCCCGGCCATCTTCTGCGTGAATCACAATTCCCACCTCGACCTGATGGTCACCCTGGCAATCGCCGGGCCGGTTCACTACCAGATCAGGCCGGTGGCCGCAGCCGAATATTTCTACGCCAACCCGTTCATGCGCTTCGTGAGCGATCACCTTTTGCGCATCATTGCCATCGATCGCACTCAAAGTCCGTTGCAAGGTTTCCTGGATGGCTGCTCGGCGGAACTGGCCGCTGGCAACGTGGTGCTGGTCTTTCCCGAGGGTACACGGGGCGAGCCGGAAGAAATGCAAAAACTCAAAGGCGGCATTGCACTCTTGGCAGAGCGCCATCCCGAAGTGCCAGTGATACCGATTTTTCTCTACGGCACCGGTCGCACTTTGCCGCGGGGATCCTGGATGCCGGTGCCGTTTCGCATTGATGCCTTTGTGGGAGAGGCCATTGTTCAGGATGGTGACCGCAACCACTTCATGGCAACGGTTGCTGAATTTTTCGAAGAATCCTACGAGCAAGTGCATGGGAAGACCTAGCCCTAAACCATCCCGATAGACATATAGGACGGTTATATAGTAACCTCATGCTGTTGCACGCTTGTTGATGACGGAACGACAACACCAAACGGAATCATTTGTGAAAGGCCTCCCGCATTGCGCATCTGTTTGCTGACGACGCAGGATCTTGACGCCGATCCATTCCCCAAAGACGACTGGCCCTGTGACCCGCGACCCTTCATGCCGGAGGCGGCGTGGCATGTGGCGAACCTGGAGTCCAAAGATTGCACGGCAGAGGTCGAGCGTTTGGTCGCCGAAGACTTCGATGTTTATTTCAATCTCTGTGACGGAGCCGCGGACCAGGACACCCCCGGCATCGAAGTTGTGCAAACCCTGGAGCGATTGCAGGTGCCGTTTACGGGAGCGACATCCGGCTTTTACGAGCCGAGCCGTCAACAGATGAAAGACGCCTGCCGTGCTCAGGGAATCCGCACTCCGCGGCACATCCTGGCCCGCACGTTGGAAGATGTTGAACGGGCTGCCTGGACTTTGAAGTTTCCCCTATTTGTCAAGCATTACAGCAGTTACGCGAGTGTCGACCTCAGTCGAGCTTCACGGGTGCAGACACCGGCAGGCCTCAGGCGCCAGGCCCGTAAGATCATGTCCAAACACGGTGCGGCGCTGATCGAAGAATACATCGCGGGTACGGAATGCACTGTATTGGTGGTCGAAAATCCATTCGATGCGCAACGCCCCAAAACGTTTTTGCCGATGCAGTACCGCTTCCCCGAAGGTGAAGATTTCAAACACGCCAAGTTGAAGTGGGTCGACTACGACGACCTCTGCTCCTTTCCGGTCACTGATCCTGTGCTCGAGGCAAAATTGCGCGACATCTCGGCGCGGTTTTTTGTGGCTTTAAATGGGGCCAGTTTTGGCCGGTGCGATATTCGCGTGGCCGAAGATGGCACGCCATACATGCTTGAGATCAATCCCAATTGCGGCGTGTTTTACCCGCCAACAGATCCCGGCAGCGCGGACTTGTGTCTGCTGCGGGATCCGGCAGGTCACGAAGGGTTCACGCGCATGTTGGTCACCGCTGCGCTGCGTCGGCACCATGATCTGTTGCTGGCCCAGGCGGGCATGGCGTCTTCACTATAACGGAAGTCAATCACATGACCGAGAAGTCCATCGTTGATGCCCGCCGCCTGGATGCTGTCGAGATCCTGAAGTTTTCCTTCGTGGGCGTTTTCCAAAGAAGATATTGGGACCTGCTGATTCCTTGCCTGCTCGCGTTAATTCCCATGCTGCTGTCCATGACTCCATTCCTGATGAACATGGACACTTTCATGGCCGAAACCTGGTCCGAAACGGATCCAGACGCCGTGCCGTACGATTTCTTGGGGACGTTTGTCCCGGCGTGGCTCTCGGCCTTCTTGGGGTCGGCGCTCACTTACTTCTTTCTCACGTTCTATCTCATGCACCGCATGAAAGCGATCATTCTTGGGGAATACGAGTCGGTAAGAACCACTCTGGGTAAGGTGTTGGACGCCAAGCGCCTGTTCGTGGCCATCGGCTCGCTGATTGTTGGCAGCCTTGCCTATATGGCAGGCGCCATGATGTGCCTTTTGCCCGGACTTGCCGTCATCCCCACGCTGTACATGCTCTTCCCTTGCGCAGCCTTTGGTCCGGACGACGACACCTTCCCTCTGGCAACCGCGTTCAACAAGATGAAGGGCAATTACTCCCGCACTGTCGGCCTGATATTTGGCCTCATGGTTATCGGCCTGATCGTCAGCGTCGTCGTTTCAATTCCCATGATGTTTGGGCAGCAGGATATGCTGGCCAAGGTGAGCGAAAGCTCTGGCAGCGCCGAGATGATGGCCGCGCAACAAGACATGATATTTGGCGCCCGCTACCTGATTCCCAATCTGTTGAAAGCGGTGGTCGACATTCACCTGATGTTGGTGGGTTTATTCGGCATGCTGGTGGTGTATCTGAATCCTGGAAAGGAGCAGTGAAACCACCCTGGCGGTGCACATGTGCGAGTAACGGCCTGAAGAAAAGCACGAAAAACGCACCAATTGACGCCTCTTTCCCCCAAGTGCTATTATATTAGGTCTCCACCCCTTGTCACATTCATTGCCACCGGAGACCGACTCATGAACCTGGTTCAGGAACTGCGCCAACGCCGCGTGCCCCAGATCGTCAGTGCCTATCTTGTTGCCGGCTGGGGAGCCATCCAATTCCTGGAATTTCTGGAAAGCCGGATGGCCGTCTCGCCCCATCTGGTCAATCTCATTGGACTGTCGCTCCTGCTGTTGCTGCCCACAGTGTTGACCATCGCGTGGATTCATGGGCGTCCGGGCCGTGATTCCTGGGGCCGCATTCCCAAGGTCGTCTTGCCTGCAAATCTGGTGGCCGTCGTTCTTCTGCTCGTCTTCATTTTTAACGGCCGAGACTTGGGCGCCGTCACCGAGACAATTGAAGTGCAGGACGAAAACGGGGAGATCACCGAACGAGTGGTTCCCAAGAACGAATACCGCCGCCGGGTCCTGATTTATTACGCCGAAAACACGGGCGCACCCGAAGACGATTGGGCCCGGGAGACCATCGCCATGCTGCAGGCGATGGATGTCAGCCAGGATGTTTTTGTCGACGTTCGGGTGCCCGCCAGCATGGCCACCACTTTTTCCAATGCCGATCTCGAAGGCGGACATGTCACCTCGACGGCCATGCAACGCAAGATCGCCCGCGAAGCGCACCGCTCGCACTTTCAAAGCAGCACCATCGAGCAGAATGGAAGCGGTTGGATATTCACGACAGTCCTGCATGAGAGCGAATCCGGCCGGGAAGCGGCCCGTCGCACTTTTGAAGCGGCCGATTTGTTCACACTGGCGGACATGGCCTCACGTCAGATTCGCGAGGACCTTGGCATCCCCGCTTCGCAACTGGAAAATAGCCAGGACCTGCCCGTTGCCGAAATGATGAGTACGGATATCGAAGCGGTGAAAGGGCACGTGGCCGGATTGGTCTCGGCCCTGCACGACAATGATTGGCCCGCTGCGGCGGTTCATTTGGACAATGCGGTGGCCCTGGACTCTGGCTTTGCCATTGCTCAGTTTCTGCGTTTTGCTGTCCACCAAACTCTTGGAGATCATGAGACCGCTTCGGCCGCGATCAAACTGGCCATGGAGAACCTCTATCGGTTGCCCGAACGTTCGGGCTTCATGATCAAGTACCAGTACTATTTCAGCGAGAAACAGGATCCAGACAAGGCCATGGCTGTGCTGCAAATGTGGAGCCAAATCTATCCGGATGATATCGAACCGTATTCCTATAAGGCCATGATCTACATGGTCAAGCAGGACCTGCCCAACATGGTGGCTGCCTACGAGCGCGTTCTGGAGATTGACCCCTCACAGGTGCAATTCTACGAGCCCCTGGCGGACAGTTACGACCAGATGGGGAATTACGATAAAGCGGAAGAGTACCTGCTCAAATATGTGGAGTTGTTTCCCACCGAGGCTGAGGGCTACGAAGACTTGTCCGACTTCTACAGTTCCAACGGCCACCTGGACCAGGCGCGGGCCATGTTGGAAAAAGCCGAATTGCTGGACCCGGAAAGCCTGGACCTGGCTTTGAGTTCGATTGATCTGGATATGAAGATGGGGTACTACGAAAAGTCGGCACAAGCGCTGGAGAGTCTTCTGGACGGTGAAGAAAATCTGCGGAACCGGGCCCAGATTTACGGACGGCAGATTAATATGGCTCGCATGAAGGGTCAGGCCAAGGCGCTGGCCCTGTTGGTCGATACTTACTACACGACGCTTACACAAATCCGCAATCCGCTGCAGGTTGACCTCATCATTGCCATGATGTGGCCGGTGGTCAGCGAAGCGGGAAATCCCCCGTTGGCCGTTTCTCGCATTGAAGGCCTGGCCGCAAAAATTGGCGACCCCTACGGCAAGCTGACTGGTGTTGGCAAGGCCTGGGCACTGACGGAAATGGGGGAGATGGAAGACGCGCGCGTCGCCCTGACTGAAGCCGAGGAGATGGTCACCGCTTACAAATTCGAAACCTATCGATCCTCAATCGCCTTGGTCAAGGGCATGATGGCTGAGGCTGAAGGGGACATGGACGAGGCCGTTGCCCAATTCCGCATCGCGGTTGAGACAGCGGTGCAGGACGACCCCTTGTTCGATATCCGATTGGCCCGGGCTCTGCGTTTGCAGGGTGAGCCGAATGAAGCGCGTGAGCGGTTGGAGGCGGCCGTACTCATCGAACCCGCTCGCCCGCGTGCGCATCTGGAGTTGGCCCTGATTGCCCACCAACAAGGGAAATCCGACAAGGCCCGTGAGCATTTGAAGATCGCCCAGGCGGCGTGGTCCAGTGCCGAACCGGAGTTTCTGCCGGCGCAGGAAGCCCAGACATTGGCTGCGAAACTGAAGTAGGCTTGAACAACGCTCAACCCAAAGACGACCACGTGCAAAAAACTCCCATACATCGCATTCAGGGGGCGGGCTTGTTCTCGCCCCTCAATGGCCAGGACGTCGCCACCAGCGGCGTCGTCACCGGCACCACGCGCAAGGGCTTCTTCATCCAGGATCCCGACGGAGACGTGAACGCAGCGGAATCCCAGGGTGTTTTTGTTCTGGAGCGCGGCAAGAAGCCGACCGTTGGTAGCTTGGTTGCGGTTCTCGGCTCGGTGGTCGATTACCAACCGGATGAAGATTCGCGCCCGACAACCCAGATTTTGGCGAAGGCCGTCCAGGAACTGGAATTCTACGGGCCGGAGATCAAACCGGTCTGGTTGACGGCGGCGAATGTGCTGGGGAACGCGAAGGATCTCGCCGTATTCTTGAACAGCCTGGAGGGCATGCTGGTTGGCGTTGCCGCGGGCGCGACGTTCACGGCACCGAGCAATCCTTTTGGTGATTATGTGGTGGCACCTGCTGAAGCGGATCTGGTGCGCACGGGCCAGGGTGGCGTGCTGATCGATCCGGAAAGGCCTGAGCGCTGGTTGCCCGGTTTTCGGTTGCTCAACTACGACGAGGCGCCGACGGTGAATGTGGGAGCAGAGTTGTTAGAGGCGGTCATTGGTCCGCTCAATTTCCGCGTCGCCTCATTTCAGATCGCCGCCGCCAGTCCGGTGCGGGTGAAGCCCGCGAGAGTGAAAGCGCAGACGACCAATCTGAAAAGCGACCAATCGGGCGTCACGATATTGACCCTGAACGGGTTCAATCTCGATGCCCACCGCGAAGACCCTTCGCGGGTGAAAGATCCCCGCCGGGATGTGGACGACGATGTGGGCGATCAAAGGTTCAACGGTTTGGGAGGCGCCATCGCCCATGACGCCGCCGGTCCGGCCATCGTGGCGTTGCAGGAAATCCAGGACGACGACGGCGCCGAGCGCACCGAGGTTGTCGGAGCAGAGCGGACTTACGCCTTCCTGATCGCTGCGGTGCAAAGAGCAGGCGGCCCGAATTACGAATGGCTGGACATCCCACCCGAAGTTGAGGCCGATGGCGGTCAACCGGGCGGCAACATCCGCAACGCCTATCTCTACGACCCTCAACGCGTGCAACACGTGGCTGGCACTCTGCAGCGGTTGGGCGCCGATTCACCGGCATTTGAAGGTTCGCGCAAGCCCTTGGCGGCGCGCTTCCGGATGGTTGATGGCGGTGGAGAGTTGGAAGTCATCAACGTGCATCTGGCGTCGAAGCGGCACCAGAATGGCCTCTTTGCCCCTGAAGCCCCGGGCTTCGATTCCCGCGCGGCGCTGCGGGTGGAACAGGCGCGGGTGGTTGGCGAGCATCTGGCCCAACTGCGCGAGCAGGAAATCGACTACTACGTCACCGGAGATTTCAACGACTTCGAATTCAGCGCCACCCTGCGTGAGTTGACCGGCGACCACAGCACCAATCTGGTCTACACCGTTCCGGAGGCGTTGCGTTACGACTACAACCACCGCGGCGTATCCCAGGCCCTGATGCACGGCGTGGTGGCCAATCGGCAATTGGAAGGCCGGCGGGCCGATTACGAAATCCTGCACGCGAATGCCTTGTTGGGCTCGCGCCCCGGACGCACCGGCGAAAAAGCGAGCGACCACGCCTACGTGATCGCCCGCCTTGAAGTCCGCTGATAGAAACTATTTTTGCGCCGCGTGCTGGAAGCGCATCGATTTTTCCAGCTCGACGATTTCACCGAGATCTTCAGTCATCATGTTCCAGCCATACCAGTAGGCGTAGTCCGGATTCACGTGAAAGAAGGCCTGGTAGGCCCGCATCCGGTGCTTGAAGAACATCTGCAACAACACCTGATCGATGTACGACAACTTGTCGAGATCCTCGTCCCACTTGGCCCCATTGGTGTGCATCAGCGCCAGGATGAACGGGTAGTTGAAGGGATAGCTCTCTGGCTTTTCGATGATGCCGTCCCGGTACATTCCCGCTACGATCTCAATAGCCTCGGCCATCAGGCGATCGGCCTTGGTCAGGATGGCGTCGCCGGCATCCAGTTGTTCTTTGGCATAGGCCGTGGAGTGGCACTGGGAACAGGTGTCCAACATCTTGTCCCGTTCCTTCTGCCAGGAAGCTTCGTCCAAGCGGGCCATGTCGACAGCCTTGACCGCGTCCAGGATGGCGGTCGGTTCACCGGTCTCGGGGTTCAAAACGCCGAGGGCCTTCAGGATTGTCACCCGATCAGCCGCAGCCTGCGGATCTTCAGGTAAGGGCAGGCGCACACCCAGGAAGCCCCAGGCGGTGTGGTTTTCGTGGGTACCATCAGGCAAGTGGCAGGTCTGGCAAGTTGGAGCCGAAGCGCCCTCAGGCAAATCGCCCTCTTTCTTGGCAAAGTAGCGCTCGCCGTGCTTGCTGCTGGACCACATTTCCCACTGTGGGTGATCATAGCCCATGTGGCACTGCTGGCAGGCGCGGGGGTTGGTGGCTTCTTTTTTGGAGAACGTGTGGCGCGTGTGGCACTCGTCGCAAGAGTTTGTCTGGTAGCGGTAGCCTTTGTCGAGTTGCTCTTTTTTCTGAGCGTCCGATTTGATGCCCATGTTGTGGCAACCGCCACATCCACGCCCACCTTCGATCAATTCATCCGGCGCGTAGTGAGTGGCCGGGATGGCGTTCAACACCGTCCAGCCGTGGTTGTGTTTGCCCTTGGCGAACGAGTCGAATTGATCTTCGTGGCACTCGGCGCAGACTTGCTCATCGGGCAGATCGGCCTTGAGATAGTCCGCGGCCGTGGAATGGTCTGAGCCGTGGCAATCCGAGCAGGTGACATCGTTTTCAGCGTGGGCGCTGAGAGCCCAGTCGTTCACCATGCCCGGCGTTTCGGTGCGGTGGCATTCCACACAGTTTTCTTCGCCCAAGGCGAGGGCCGGCAGCAGCATTGCGATGGCAACGCCGACCAGGGTGCAGGACAACAATCGTTTCATCGGAATCTCCTCGTTCGAAAAATGCGGTCGGACCATACGCAGGGCGACTGGTCGCTGGGCCACCAAGTCGGGCCCGGAACGTGCCGTAACACGGAAAAGAGACGTGGATAATTTGACCCTTATGTCCGAATAGGGCAAGTGGTTATTAGTGAACAAATTACACTGTTTCGGTCGGGTATTGCCGGGCAATGCCGTGGGAGGCGTGCCCCAGCAGGGAAATCAGGCGCAGAGGGTGTAAAACATACTGTAACAGTATGGTATAAAACGTGTTAATTGGATATAGGCGTTGAGTTCCCGCCCACCCGCTCTTAGTATTGAATCTGAACAATCCGGTGAGGGGACTGTCCAAAAATCGAGGTCACATTCATGATCAGAAGATTCCTGATGGCGGGCGCTTTGTTGCTCATGCCGCAGATGGCGGGGGCGGGACCAGTCGGTGACGACGCCCACAATACCCGCTCCTACGACGAGTACGAAAAGCCTGCGGTGTGCCGCAGTTGCCACGACAACATCTACGAGCAGTGGAGCCAGGCCATGATGAGCCAGGCGTTCACCCACCACTGGGATGAGATCGAGTATTTCGAACTCGCCGTGCCCCACGCGGACAAGGATGAAGTCGTGGCCGGCGTGCGCCACGGGTGCAATGGTTGCCACGCACCGACTTCTTTCCTGGCTGGCGATACACCGCCTCCGCGCCCCGAAGAAAACAGTCGCGCCAATGAGTCGGTCCATTGCGACCATTGCCACACCGTGACCGGCTTCGAGGGCGAAATTCCGCACAATTTCAATTGGATCACTTCGCCGGGCAGGGTGAAGCAGGGGCCCAAACCAGGCGTTGTCTCGCCTCATCACGACACCGTGGAGAACGATTTCCTGAAATCCGGCGATTTCTGCGGCACGTGCCACAACGAGATGAGTCCCTACGGCATCTGGGTCAAGTCGACACATCTGGAGTGGAAAGAAGGACCCTACTACGAGCAGGGTGTCCAGTGCCAGGATTGCCACATGCCCAAGGCCAAGGGCCGCTCGGCCAAGATGGGTGAAGAGGGCATGATCGCCCAGCACTTGTTCCATGGCGCTCACGACCCCGGCAAGTTGAACGGCTCCATCGAGATGCGCATGAATCCCATCGAGCGGGAAATCGAATACGATGGCACCGCGGTGATCAACGTGCAGCTCTTCAATGGCAAGTGTGGGCACAAGGTGCCCAGTGGTTCAGTTGAAGACCGCATCATGTGGCTGCATGTCACGGCCACCGACAGCGAAGGCAAAGTCTGGGACCTGCCCGTCGACCCGAAGGGTTTCGCCGGCGAAGAATTCACCATTGCGGATGACGTCCTGGCTTACCAGGACATGGGCATCGCCAAGAAACTGCCCGATTTTGCCGGCGTCCAGCGCGACGGCGTGCCGGTTGGCGACCGCATCTTCCGCATGGCCTACTTCGATCCCCAGGGCCGCATGACCATCCAACAGTGGAACACCAAAAGCCTCGGTGTGGATTACCGCATTGGGCCGCGTGAAACCAAGGTGGAAACCTTTACCTGGGATATGCCCGACGACATCGCCATGGGCCCGGTCCAGCTTGAAGCCGTGCTGAAGTACCAACGGTTGATCACGCCGGTGGCCGAGTTCCTCGGCGTGCCCGATGAAGAGACCGAAGCCCAAATCATCAACGTCGCCAACACGACATTCGAAGTCTTTGAATAAGGAGATCGTTTCATCATGAAGATCAAGAACCTGTGCTCCATCGCCCTGTTGGTTGTCGTGGTCGCGGCAACCTTGATGCCCACTGCTGCCGAGGCGATTCCCGCCTTTGCCCGCACGCACAAACTCAGCTGCACCACTTGCCATGCGCCGTTCCCGCGCCTGAAGGATTTTGGTGCCGAATTTGCGGCCAACGGCTTCACCATTCCCGAACAGGAAAAAGAACGCGACTTCATCAGTGCCGGTGATGACCTGTTGAAGCTGAACAAGACCTTTCCGCTGGCGGCGCGATTCGACGCCTACGCTGTGTTTGACAGCGATGCCGATATCACCTCGGATCTGGCGGCGCCCTGGGCCCTTAAGCTGCTCTCGGGTGGCAATCTGGCTAAAAATATCGGCTACTACTTCTACTT
>JADGEP010000101.1 GCA_016744275.1 Candidatus Krumholzibacteriia bacterium
CTGGATGGTAGAAGTTGGCGGAACGATTGCCTGAACCCTTCAGGCATTCGCCCGAGACAATCACTGGCAAAGCTCTGCTTTTGTTGGTGGTTGACGTTGCGGCGCTTTCCCGCTTTTTTCTGCTTCGATTCCCCGTTTTCAACAACTCCATGGCTGCAGATTGATCAACCTTTGGTTGGGCTTCTGGGTCGAGGTGAAAACCATGTTTGAGCGGGATTGCCCCCAAAAACATCCGATCAATCAGAGCGACCTGGACGCTTGCTTCATGGCGCAGGCCTTGGACTTGGCGCGCCGTGCTGCCAAGCGCACCTGGCCCAACCCGCCCGTGGGCGCGTTGGTGGTGCGCGGCGGTGAAATTGTCGGTCGGGGAGCCCATCAAGGCGCGGGCACTTCCCACGCCGAACCGCTGGCTTTGGCTGAGGCTGGCGCGTTGGCCAAAGGCGCCACGTTGTACGTCACGCTGGAGCCCTGCAACCATCAGGGCCGCACGGCGCCTTGCGCGCCCGCCGTTTTTGAAAGCGGAGTGGCCCGCGTGGTGGTGGCCAATCGCGATCCCAACCCCACTGTCGCCGGTGGGGGGTGCCGCCATTTGCGTGATCGCGGAGTCGAAGTCGTCTGCGGCGTGGGCGCAGCCGAGGCGCTGGAATTGATCTGGCCCTTTGTGATCACCGACAATTTTGCCCGGCCCTACGTAGAGTTGAAAACCGCCCACAGCCTTGATGGCTATTTTGCGCCCTTGCCGAGCGAGCGCAAGGAAACCGCGCCCGTCTATCTCACCGGACCAGAGTCTCGCCTGGATGTTCACCGCCGCCGGCGCCGGGTGGACTTGGTCGTCGTGGGCGAAGGCACAGTAGTTGCCGATCGCCCGCAATTGGATGGGCGTTTGGCGGCCGGTCTGCCGGACGTGCCGCAGACCGATCCGGTCGCGGCCTACGTTGATACGAACCTGAGCTGGACGGGCGGTTTTGCCCGGCAGCAGTATGTGGTGTTTGCGGGCGAAACAGCGCGCGAAGCGAAGTCGCGGGCGGCCATTGAGGCCGATGGCGGACAGATCGTATTCTGCCGTGAAAAAGCAGGCCGCGTGGATCCCCGTAATCTGGTGCAGCAAGCCGAGACGGCGGGGTATTTGAGCCTGATGGTTGAAGGTGGACCCGCCTTGGCCGGCAGCTTTTTGCAGGCCGATTTGGTCGACCGTTGGATCCGGTACCAGGCGCCCGTGATTCTGGGCGCCGGTGTGGGCTGGCCCGCCGGGTTTATGGGCGCCCAGAAATCTGGAGACAGTTTTCACCTGACAGCGGCGTCGCCTTTGGGCGCCGACCTGGTCACGGTCCACGACCGCCGCAAGTTCAGCGACGTCCTGGCCCGGGTGACGTTGTAGGAGGACTCATGTTTACTGGCCTTGTCCGTGAAATTGGAATCGTCAAAGGCATCCGGCCAGCGGGCGGGGTGACGCGCCTGGACCTGGATGCGCCCTGGACTGCGGCCCGCGTGGCGCTGGGCGACAGCGTGGCGCTCAATGGCATTTGCCTGACGGTGACAGCTGTGCAGGGGCGGTCGTTTTCAGTTGAGGCGGTGGGGGAAACCCGAAGGCTGACGACCCTGGGTCAGTGGCGCAGCGGTCGCAAGGTGCACCTGGAGCCGGCTCTGCGGGTTGGAGATGCCCTGGATGGACACCTTATGCAAGGTCATGTCGATGGCCTGGGCAAAGTGCAGCACCTCAAGCGGTCTGGAGGTGGCCTGGCTCTGACAATTGCCGCGTCGCCAGAGCAACGGCAATTCCTCACACCCAAGGGCTCGGTCGCAATCGACGGTGTGAGTCTGACGGTGGACGAAGGTCCGTTTGCGACGGGATTCACGGTCAACCTGATCCCGCACACACTGACTCAGACCCTTTTTGCGCACTTGCGCAACGGTGATCTGGTGAACCTGGAAATGGATGTTCTGGTGAAGGCCGCCCGCAGCGGCGATTTCTCAGGACTGCCTGCTGTCGATCGGAATAAAGCACAGAGCAGCCCCGCCGGGCGGGGCCTAACCATGGATCAGTTGTTGGCCAAGGGCTTCAGTCGCCCGCGGTCGCGAAAATGAACAAAAGGAACAGCCATGAGTGAGAACACACCCCGGGCCGAGATCAATACGATTGATGAAGCGCTGACTGCTCTGCAGAATGGTGAAATCATCGTGGTGGTGGATGACGAGGACCGTGAGAACGAAGGCGATTTTATCATCGCTGCCGAAAAGGTGACTCCCGAGGCGGTGAATTTCATCGCCAAGTTTGGGCGCGGCC
This sequence comes from Candidatus Krumholzibacteriia bacterium, assembly GCA_016744275.1. Lineage (GTDB taxonomy): Bacteria > Krumholzibacteriota > Krumholzibacteriia > LZORAL124-64-63 > LZORAL124-64-63 > JAGRNP01. The sequence continues at coordinate 2,285 of JADGEP010000101.1, forward strand.
TGATCTGCCTTTCGGCCACGGGTGAGCGCCTGCGGGAGTTGGACATCCACCCCATGGTGGCGCGCAATACCGCCAGCCTGGGCACCAAGTTCACCGTCAGCATTGACGCCTCCACCGGCGTGACTACGGGCATCAGTGCGGCCGATCGCTCCCGTACGGTTGAGGTCTTCATTGACCCCAAGACCAACCCGTCGGATCTGGATCGCCCTGGACACATTTTTCCTCTTGAGGCTCAGTCCGGCGGTGTGCTGAAACGCGCGGGCCACACCGAAGCGGTGGTCGACTTGTGCGAGGCGGCGGGTATGTATCCGGCGGGCCTGCTGTGTGAAATCATGGACGACGACGGCGACATGGCGCGCATGCCTCGCCTGCGGGAAATCGCGGCTGAGCACGGCTTGAAGCTGGTGACCATCGCCGACCTGATCACCTGGCGCCGCAATCACGAAAAGCTGATCACCCGCGAGGCCGAGGTGCCGTTGCCCACCGAATTTGGCGAGTTCAACATGGTGGCCTATTCGACCAGCGTGGAAGGAGCCACCCATGTGGCTTTGACCAAAGGCGACATCTCGCCCGAAGACGCGACCCTGGTGCGGGTGCACAGCGAGTGCATGACCGGCGACCTGTTCCACAGCAAGCGCTGCGATTGTGGCCAGCAGATGGAGGCCGCCTTGCAGGCCATTGAAGCCGAAGGCCGTGGCGTATTTTTGTACATGCGGCAGGAAGGGCGAGGCATTGGCCTGGTCAACAAGATGAAGGCTTATAACCTGCAGGACCAAGGCGCCGATACGGTCGAGGCCAACGAAAAACTGGGTTTTGCCGCTGACTTGAGAGACTACGGACTGGGCGCTCAGATCCTGCGTGACCTGGGCGTGCGTCGCATGAAATTGATGACCAACAATCCGCGCAAAATTGTGGGCCTGGAAAGCTACGGCCTGGAGCTCGTGGATCGGGTCCCCCTGGAAATCGAACCAAATCTGAACAACGCGAAGTACCTGAAAACCAAGCAGGCCCGGATGGGCCACATGCTTGACCACCTGTAGGCCTTGCCGAGAAAGAAGGAAAAAAATGGGACGCAAATTTGAAGGCCGGTTTGATGCCCGGGGCAAAAAGATTGCCATCGTCGGCAGCCGGTTCAACGACTTTTTCACCAGCGAGCTGATGAACGGTGCCCTCGATTGTTTGCACCGACACGGGGTGGATGACGAACTGATCGATACCGCCTGGGTGCCCGGTGGTTTCGAGATCCCCATGGCTGCCAAGCGCTTTGTGGCATCTGGCCGTTATGCAGCCGTGATCTGTGTGGGGTGCGTGATCCAGGGCGATACGCCGCATTTTCACTACGTTTCCAGTGAAGTGACCAAGGGCATCGCCCAGGTCTCCCTGGATTCGGACATCCCCGTGGTCTATGGCATCATCACCGCTGAAAACCTGGACCAGGCCATTGAGCGCTCGGGTACCAAGGCTGGCAACAAGGGCTTCGATGCGGCGCTGACGGCGCTGGAGATGATTGACCTCTGTGCGGAGATCGACGCGGGCTAGTTTTGGGCGCAGTGGAAGATGTGGAGACTGCGTGTGGTGTCCGTATGCACCAGGTTATAGAGGGCGGGCTGTGACTGGAGAATCTCCAGGAGGGCCTGCCCTTTTGCGTCCAATCGGTGGGGTTGGTGATGAACCGCCGGGCCAACAAAAACGTATTGTACGTTGTAGAGCTTCACTTGCCAGGCCAGCGCCGCGGCATCCAAAGCGCCCGGAAATCCGACCACCGGCCGCATGAAATGAACGTGCCGGGCCAATGTATCCTGCACCAGAATGATATCTGTGGAGATCGTGTTTCCCACGATCCAGGCCGCGCCATCTTGCGGATTCACGAGGCCGTGGCCATCCGCTTCCACGCTGCTGTGCAGGGGACGGGCGATGCGCCAACCGTTGTGGGCCAGGGCGGCCAACAACATCATGGCCACCACCACGCGCGGGCCTGTTGATCTCTCGCGGCCAAGCAGGCTCCACACCCCGCTCAGCACCAGCCAGGCCAGGATGGGCAAAACGGGAATGAGCAACCGGACCTGTACGCCGGAGGGGTAGCCGTCAAAAAGAGCCAAGGCACTACCGTAGAACGCCAGATACAAAGAGAATAGGCGCCATCTCAGAGCGCCCGGCATTTGCTGCCAGTGTCGGGAAATGGCATATCCGGCCACTGCCAAAACCGCGGCGCCTATCACGAAGACGATCGCGGGATAGATATTATCCAAGTGGACGCGTTTGAACAACGCTTCGGCTGGGTTGCCAAAAATGGGGAGCAGTATTGCGGGCACCTGGGCGACATAGCCGGCGACGTTTTCCCAGGCAAACCGGAATACCGAAACACCTTTGTGGCTGAACATCTGGGCGGTGTAGCCTTGGCTGACCAGGGCTGCGCCCGTCGCCTGGGGCAAGGCGGTCAGCCACCCCACGGCCGCCACCAGGATCGGGAGCACCAGCGCCGCCAGCCATCGCCTTTGGGTCAAAAGCACGACGGCCATGGCCAGCACCGCGGCCCAGCCGATGGTGCGCACACTGACGGCCAATGCGCAGAGCAATACCAGGGCGACTCTACCACGCCACGAAGAAGAGGCTGGTTGGGATTGCATCCGGATGAAGAGCATGAGCGCGCCCAGGGAGAGGGCGGTGTAGGGGATGTCGCTGAGGATCCGGCCCGACCACGATACGGTCCACGGGTTGAGCATGAACACGGCCACAACCGCAAGGCGCAATTCCGCTGGTGAATCTTTACCGGGCAGTCGCCAACACAGGGGGATGAGGGCCAGGGCGGCTAATAGCCCGACTATGCGCAGGGGCAGCAGGACGCTGGGGAAGAGCTTGGCCAGGGGACTGAGCAAAAACGGGTATCCGGGCGGAAAGATGCCGGGGTCGTGAGACTGTGCTTCCGGCCCCGTGTTGATGACCGGGCCAAGGCCTTCGGCGGTGGAGCGGGCCATTTCGATGTAGTAGGCGTCATCAGTCACAGCACCGACCGGCACTTCGTTCAGGCGCACCGCATAGAGAGGCGCCAAAAGCAGCGCGACAAGGGCCCACATCCAGGGGCCGGATGCGGATTTGGCGAAGGACGATAGCCCGTTGCTGGACATGGAGATTCCCGTCGCGGTGAAGGTGCAGCACGATGATGCCCGCACTTTAACTCAGCTGCACCGGAATGATCAACGTCGGAGCCAAACTTTGGCCATTGAAAAGGGCGTTCGAAATGCCCCAAACCCTTGAATTTTCAGCGGAATTCGGCTATAATGAGGCCTACAAATTCATTGGGGAGGCACCAGCCTTCCCCTTTTTGTGAGGAACAAATGGCCCGCAAGGGGTGTTTTGCCTCCTCATTCTGCTCTTTGACAGGAGAATATCGCGTGGGTAAGCGCAGAAAAGGCCGTGAAATCGTGCTCCAGTCCATGTACGCCTCGCTGATCAGCGGGTCCGAACTCATGGCAACCCTGGAAGACCAAATGACTCAGCGGGAGTCGGCACCGGAGACCATCGATTTTGCCCGGGATTTGGCGACAAAAATCAAAAGCCATGCTCCGGACCTGGACCGCTGGTTGAGCTCCATGATCAGCGAAAAATGGGATCCGTCCCGTTTGGGTTCGCTGGAAGTGGTGGTCTTGACCATTGGCCTGGCCGAAATCAAACACAGTCCGGAAGTGCCTTTCCGGGTGGCCATCAATGAAGGCTGCGAACTGGCCCGGCGGTATTGCGACGAAAAGTCGGTGGGCTTTGTCAACGCGGTCCTGGATCGCGCGGCTGCCCAGACCTATCCGGACCTGAAAAACTCTTCAGGGAATTCACAAGGTGACACCGAAAAGGGATCCGCGTGAGAGAATCCACTCCCGATCATTGGCAAAAATTCTGGGAAGAGGCCGACACCCTCGAACTGGATGACGTGTATGGCACCGATGGCCGTCTGGTGCGCGAGATCACCAACCTGTATGGGGGCGACCTCAGCGGACGGCGCATCCTGGAAGTGGGCGCCGGCACCGGACGCGACGCCGTGGCCCTGGCCAAGGCGGGCGCCGAAGTGCTCACCCTCGATTACGTGCCCGGATCCCTCGGCCTGACCGTCAAAGCCGCCGGCATGTCCGGCGTGCAGGTCGCCCCGGTTTGTGGTGACGGCATGGGCAGCCCTTTTCCCACCGGCACCTTCGATGTCGTCTTCCACCAGGGCCTGCTCGAACATTTTCCGGATCCCTTCCCGCTGCTGCGCGACAACATCCGCATCCTCAAACCCGGTGGTTATGCCGTCATCGACGTGCCTCAGACCTACCACTACTACACCCTGGGCAAGATGTTCCTCATCGCCATCGACAAGTGGTTCGCCGGCTGGGAGACCCAGTTCACCATCAAGGAACTGGAAGACATGGTCACCGGCGAAGGGCTGACCGTGACCCGCAGTTACGGCGATTTTATGGTGCCCGGCCTATGGTACCGCGCGGTGCGCAAGATCATCATGACCCGCACCGGCAGGAAGTTGCCGATGTTCCCCGAGCCTATCCCGCCCCTGGCCCGCCTGGGTGAGGCCTGGCGCCGGTGGTTCGGCCAAACCCGTCTGTCGCTGTACACCACACCGACCATCGGTGTGATCGCGCGCAAACCGGAGGACGTGTCCTGAAGATCCTGGCAGTCAACTGGCGGGATATCAACGACCCTCTTGGCGGCGGGGCCGAGATGCACCTGCACCATATCCTCAAGGCGGCCGTCGGCCGTGGCTGGGAAGTGGATCTGGTCTGTGCCGGCTACAAGGACGCTGCTGACCACGAAGTCATTGACGGCATCAGCATCCACCGGCGGGGGCACTGGGCGGTGGCCAACTTTGTGCTGCCCGGCCTGATCAAAAAACTGCTGAAAAACGGCAATTACGATTTGCTCGTCGAAGACATCAACAAGATTCCTTTTTACACCCCTTTGTATCGCGGAGATACTCCGTTGTTGGCTATTGTGCCGCATCTGTTTGGCACCACGGTGTACCGCGAAGCCAACCCGCTGACGGCCACCTACGTTTACGGCGCCGAACGCTTGATCGCCAAATTGTACCGCGACGTGGATTTTGAAGTCATCAGTCCTTCAACCCGGGACGACCTGATGGGCCGCGGGTTGGATGGCGACCGCATCCACACCATCTATTGCGGCACCGATCACGAACGCTTCGCCTTGGCCAATCCGCCCGAAAGAGACGACGCTCCGCTGATCGTCAGTTGGAGTCGCCTGCGCCGCTATAAGAGTGTCGACGTGGCGATCCGGGCCTTTGTCCACATCCAGCGGGAAAAACCCGAGGCGCGCATGTTGGTCATGGGCCGCGGTCCGGATGAAAAACGCCTGCGCAAGCTGGTGACCGAACTGGGCATGGACGATCACATCACCTTCAGTGGCTTCATGTCCTGGGACGATCTGGTGCAGACATTGCACCGGGCCCACGTATTCTTGAACCCAAGCCCCAAAGAGGGCTGGGGCCTGACGGTGATCGAAGCCAATCTGTGCGGCCTGCCGGTGGTGGCCAGCGCCCGCCCGGGACTGCAGGATTCGGTGCGCGATGGTGAGACGGGATTTCTTGTGCCCTATGGCGATGACCGGGCCTTCGCCGACAAGGCTTTGCTCTTGTTGAATGACCCGGACCTGCTGGCCAGCCAAAGCCGCGCCGCCAAAAAGTGGGCGGCGACCTTCAGTTGGCAACGCTGTTGCGACGAATCTTTGGATCTGTTTGCCGACGTGGCTCGACGTGGGGGGCGCGCAGTATGAGCGCCAGTCAAAATCGAGGGCGCCAATTGGCGATATTTTTCGCCAAACTGGTCGTCAGTGGAGCCTTGATCTGGTTTGTGCTCTCGCAGTTGTCCCTGACGGAAATCCGCGACGCCATGACCAAGCCCCATTGGGGATGGTTGGGCGCGGCTTTGGCAGTCTACGGCTTGTCGGCCGTGGCAGGGGCCCAGCAATGGGCCTGGATTCTGCGGACGGCCGGCATCACGGCTCCGGCCCGGGAAATCCGGCGCCTGTATTTCATTGGCTTGTTTTTCAACAATTTCCTACCGGCCAACATTGGCGGCGATGCCTACAAGATCATCGACTTGGGCCGGCGCGAACACCGACCCTTGGGCGTGTTCTGCGCCACCCTGATGGATCGGCTGATTGGCTTGGGCGCCTTGACGGCTTTGGCGGTGCTGGTCTTGGCTGGCGCCGCGGTGGCCCAGATTCCCTTGCCCAATACGGCCTTGTTGATGATTCCGGTGCTGACATTGCTGTTTGCTGTACTGGCTTTGCTGCTGTCGCGGCGCTTGGGTTCACTGCTGCCAGGCCTCTTGCGGCGGCTGGGCCTGGGGCGTATCGCTGACCAGGCAGCCAGGATTACGGAAGAATTTGGCCGCTACCGGCATCAAGTGCGGTTCATGAACGGCATCTTTGCGTTCAGTATGCTGGTGCAGCTGTTGCGCATGGGAACCCACCTTCTGGTGGCCCTGGGCCTCGGTTTTGCCCTGACGGGCACCCAAATGGTGCAATTGCTGGTCTTGGTGCCCATGTTGGCCATCAGTTTGACCTTGCCGGTGACGATAAACGGCATCGGCTTGCGCGAATCTGTTTCGGCTCAGTTGCTGGTCTATGCCGGATTGGCTGGGCCTCAGGCCGTGGCCATGGAGGTGGCGGCCTATTTGGTGCAGGTCGTCTTCAGCCTGCAGGGTGGGGCCTTGTTGTGGTTGGGCAGATGGGGACGAGGGGCGCCTGATGCCACTGGAGAAGCAGAGAGTGGCGGGAACCGATAGGCAGGACCGTGGTTGCACAATTCTGTTCCCAATTGCCTAAGGTGTGATAAATTCAGCGGCTGAGAGTTTTGGTTCTTTTGCCGGGACAAATGTGCTGTCAAAACTGCCGACTAGAAATGTTCAGGCGTGATGTTCAGGCATGATATTCAGACATCCAGACATGAAGGTGTTCTCTTGACCGAAAAATGGTACCGCCGGCCCCAGGTTTTAATCGCTGCGGGCGTCTTTGCAGTGACTTTGGCCGTATACGTGTTGACCCTCAATCCGACCACCCCATTCTGGGATGCCGGCGAGTTCATCACCACCAGCCACATCGTGGGTGTTCCGCATCAACCGGGCACGCCGTTGTACGTCTTGGTGGGCCGGGTCTTCGATGTGATTTTTGGTCAGGCTGACATCACCACCGCGAGCATGAACACAGCCTGGGCCGTGAATTTCATGTCGGCGTTTTTCAGCGCCCTGGCCGTGATGTTCATCTACCTGGTGATCTGGGAATTGAGCCGCCGCAGTGATCCGGATGCGGGTTGGCTGCCTCATGTCGGCGGTGTGGTGGGCGCATTCTTCCTGGCGTTTTCAGAGACCTATTGGAACAACGCCATCGAAGCTGAAGTGTATGGTCTTTCGGCCTTCATGATGGCCTGCCTCAGCTGGCTGGCCATTCGCTGGTACGACCACCGGGAAAATGAAGGCTCCAACCAACTGTTGTTGTTGATGGTCTATTTGTTGGGCCTGGGAGTCGGTTTCCACCTGGGCAGTATACTGGTTTATCCGGGCATTTTCCTGTTGGTGCTCATGGCTTCGCGACGGCAATTGGAAGTCTGGGACCTACTGTTGATCAGCGGCGGCCTCTTCATTTTCCTGATGTCGACTTCCAAGCCGCGTGAAGGTGCTCTGGCGGGGTCCTGGGATACACTGATTATGGTGGCTTTGGTGGTGTACCTGCTGATGGTGGCGGTGCGCTCGATGCAGGGCAAGCATTTCGTACTGATCGGCAGCCTGCTGTTTTTCACGGGACTGACGGTGCACCTGATGATGATGGTGCGCGCCGGCGCGTCGCCCGAACCGTATATCAACCAGACGGATCCGGACAACTTCGCCAAGCTGATGTCAGTCATTCGGCGCGAACAGTACCCGTCCTTGAATCCGTTTGAACGCCAGGCTCCCCTGGGATGGCAATTCAAGTACTACTACAACTACTTGTTTCAGCAGTTCTATTTCCTGGGCGATGGCACCAGCCTGTTGACGAAGGTCACGACAGTTATTGGCCCCATTTTCCTGGCCATGGTGGGCCTGTTCCAGGGGTTGCGCCGCGCCGCGCCCTTAATTTGGGTGCCGCTGGTGGGCTACTTCATCAACGGTGAAGGCCTGACGCTGATGCTGAACTTCACCAACCATGAAGTGCGGGATCGGGATTATTTCTACTTCTCGGCCTTCATGTTCTTTGCTGTGTTTATCGGCCTGGGAGCCTCGGCGCTGTTGCGCTACGCTGTGGGTGGCGAAGGCGAATCGGCAGAGCAGGCCGAATCGGCGGGCCGCAACTGGCGGGTGGATATTCCTTCGATCAAGATCGGGCCTTTGGCCCTGGTCACCGCGGGGGTGCTGTTGGTGATTTCGCTGCTGCCGATCACGCCCGGGCATACCAAATATTTCGAGCACGACAACAGTGACAATCACATCGCCTA
>JADGEP010000102.1 GCA_016744275.1 Candidatus Krumholzibacteriia bacterium
CTATTATATATAAATGGTAGTTGTAGTAGAAGGGGGTGTTGGTAATTGGGATAACTCGGTGGATTACTTGAAATACTGATCCAATCACCGGTTTAAATGCTTTCTCTACTTGGGATAAGTCTGGGCATAATTGGACAGGTTATCCCTGTTTTCCCCAACCATCAAAACTTATCCCAGTGCGGCAATTTTTACCCCATACTTATCCCGAATTATCCCCCGGATTATCCCCAGCGAAAAGGCCTGATATTCGCCACTTTTGCCCGGCTTGGGCGGCTGGTTAAGCGGTCCGGCAAGGTTAGTGGCCAGGACTACTCTGGCTGACACCCCTATATAGAAGAGTGACTGCCCTTATATAGAGGAGCAGTCACGTTTGAAAACAGTCTCAGGCTGTGCCGTTGGAGCAGCGCTTCAGAGGGCCGATACAGACCTCAACGACGCCCCCGGATGCGGTCCTGGATATCGAGCACGGCGCCGCGGAACCGGGCATCGGTCTTCATCAGGTCGGCTATTTTCTGACAGGCATAGCTCACGGTGGAGTGGTCCTTGTTGCCAAAAGCACGGCCAATTTGATTGAGGGAGGCGCCCGTCATTTCCCGAGACAGGTACATCGCGATCTGACGAGCCCGGGCCAGGTCCTGGGTGCGTCGCTTGGACTTGAGTTGATCGACGGTGACATCGTGGACAGAGCCCACGGTTTTCATGACATCGGCAATCTTAACCGGTCCGGATGAACTTCCCTGGAAAAAGGAGGAGAGAACCTCTGAGGCCATTTCCAACGAAATTTCATTTCCCGTCAGGCTCGCGAAGGCCAGGAGACGAATGAGCGCCCCCTCAAGTCGGCGGATATTGTCGGTGATGTTCTCGGCGATGTAAGTGATCACATCGTCGGAAATCATGATCTGATTCGACTCCACCTTGCGTTTGAGGATAGCCATGCGGGTTTCCAGATTGGGTGGCTGGACATCCGTGATCAGGCCCCACTCAAAACGCGAACGCAGGCGCTCTTCCAAAGTGGTGATCTCCTTGGGAGACCGATCACTGGTCAGAACGATCTGCTTTTTCAGATCATACAAGGCGTTAAACGTGTGGAAGAACTCTTCCTGGGTCGATTCTTTGCCAGTCAGGAAGGCCACATCATCGACCAACAGCACATCCATGCTGCGGTATTTCAGTTTGAATTCCGGGGTGCGCCGGTCACGAATCGACGCGATCAGGTCGTTCATGAAATTTTCGGCCGTGATATAGCAGATGCGCTTGTCCGGGTCATCCTTGGCAATGGCGTTGCCAATGGCATGCATGAGGTGGGTTTTGCCCAACCCCACCCCTCCATGGATGAATAAGGGATTAAAATGGCCACCAGGATTATTCGAAACCGCCGTTGCTGCGGCAAAAACCAGATCTGTTCCCGAACCGACCACAAAATTGTCGAAGGTGTACTCGGGATTGATATTGGTCATGGTCGCTGTTCGCGGGGCCGTCACTGGCGTGGTTTTTTTGATCAGGATTCCCGGCTGGTTGGCCTTTTGTTGGGCCGCACCGGTGTCTAATCTGGCAGCTGGGGTTTCAGTCCCCCCCGTTTCGACGGTTGGTTCTGCTGTCGCCGAATTGGCTGTCATGGCCTGACTGATGGCTTTCGCCTCGGGCACTTGCAGTGAAAATAGAGTTTCGGTGCCAAAATAGTCGGATCCGGCCTCATTCAGGGCGTTCAAGTGGTGCTCGCTGAACCAATCCATGAAAAAACGATCCGGGCAATCAACGGAGGGCACATTTTTGTCAGTGTTGACCGGTTGCAGCGGCATGAACCAGGTGTTGAAGGTTTGTTGGGCAACTTTTTGCCGAACGACGTCAAGAATTTCAGGCCAATGCGTGTCCAGGTTCGTCATAGAGGAGCCAGCGAGTCCCTTCACCAGATCTTGGTTGCTTATTGTCCGACTTATCACCCATCTTGGCCTGATTTTTGGGATAATACCCGAGGGACTTTCGGTAGAGAATAGTCCACAACACCCGGGTGTTTTCCCAGAAATTATCCACAGGTCAAAATGAAACGTAAGTGACTGATCCTAAAGATGATGTGAGAATATAAACCGAGTTTAATAAAAGTTATCAACAACCGCGGGGCGTTGTGGATAACTTTGATCTTCACTGTTGAAGTTATTCTCACCTGGGGCAAAACTAGCACGGGCGGTTTTGCCCAGCAAGAGATTTCTTTCAGAAGTTTCCAAGTTGTGGCTAAGTCAATATTCGGTGAGAATCTAGATAAAATTGGGGGCTTACGGCTTTCGCCCTCTCAAAAAGGTGGGATTTTGTAGGGGGTTTGATCGGTGTTCATTTCCCGTCAAATCGAATGTTGATAACTCGGTGTTTTTCTTGACACTGGTCATTCCGATCATTAATCTATGCCGTTGAAATAGAGTTACCCAAAAGGAGAGATCCGTGAAACGGACATTTCAGCCCAGCAATCTCAAGCGCGCCCGTCGCCATGGCTTCCGCAAGCGGATGTCGACCAAGGCCGGCCGGCTTGTATTGAAGCGTCGTCGCACCAAGGGTCGCAAGCGTCTTTCTGCCTAACTTGGCACATTGCTTGCGATTGAGAATGGATGACGAGCTTGATAGCGAGAGCGGACCGCAGCGTCACCGCAAACCATAAGGGCCTATTTTTGAATGGCGGGTTTGGTGAACACCGATCTTAAAAAGATCAACTGGCGGTCCCTGACCAGAAAAAGTGACTTCCAAAAAGTATACGAGCAGGGCGCCAAGAGAGTTGGCCGCCTTGTAGTCGTGTATTTTCTGGTACCTGACGGTGACCAGGGTGCTGATTCGACTATGAATTCGGATGCGATCATAGATTCGGACAAATCGCCCCAGATGGGTTTGCGGCCAACGCCAGATTATGGGCGGGCCGTGGTCGCCAGCAAGAAGGTCGGCAACGCGGTAGCGCGAAACCGGGCCAAGCGGCTGCTGAGAGAAGCGCGCCGGCTTGGAATCCTGGGAGATCCCGACCAGCTCAGGCCCATTGGTGAAAGATTCCTGCGGGAATCGAGCGGCCAGATCAGCAGAGCCTCAGATGTCAACGACGTTTCGGAGGCCACCGATCTGCCCGCAGCTGTTTTGGCTACAGAAGCCAACGAAACGAATACGTTTGCAGGTTTGTGGGTAGTCCTCGTTGCGCGCCGGAGAATTTTGGGCGCGAACTCTCGCCAGGTGCGGGAAGAACTGGACTCTTTGCTGGGGATTGAACCACAACCTCATTAATCCGGTGCTGATCGTCTGATCCTGTGATTTTTGCCAAAGACGGGGCACCTCAGGAATCGCATGTGGCGTTTGCCATATTTTCTCATTCTCGGCTACCGGCGACTGGTTTCACCATTGTTGCCGTCTACCTGTCGCTTCTACCCAAGCTGTTCCAGCTACGGTGCCGAGGCCTACAAGGTGCACGGGTTCTTCCGTGGCACCTGGCTGACCATCCGGCGCATCGCCCGCTGCCATCCCTGGCATCCCGGGGGAGTCGACCCTGTACCTGGCAGCACCGAACAATCCCAACCCCAGCACGATGAGAACCATCACAACTGTGACCACAGTGCTGGCGTTCTGACACCCTCGACCAACGGAGATTCCTTTCATGGATAGGCGCACACTGCTGGCGTTTTTGCTGATCTTCCTTGTCTTCTCAAGCTACAGCTTCGTGATGAAAAAATTCTACCCACCGGCCGAAGTGGCGGCTGTGGCGGATTCCACCGCTGTTGATCTGACACAGATTCCGGTTGAGCCGATGACCAATACGCCGGCGGCTCCGGCGACTAATTTTGCCGATACTGCAGCCGGTGCCGAAGTCAGTTCGGCTGCCCAGGCATTGGCCCAGACCAACGCCGTGGCCGCGACCATCGTTCCGGTGGACTCTCCTCTTTACAAACTGGAGGTCGACACCCGTGGTGGTCGTATCACCAGTTGGAATGGCTTGAAATACGATCACTGGGAGGGCGGCCCCATCCAGTTGATCCCCGAAACCGGTCCCCGAGCGGGACTGGATGCCCTGATTTTCCGCGGGGCGGAACTCGACCTGGCAAACCTGGTGTTCGCAGCCGACAAGGCCGCGATCGTGATGAGCGAAAGCAGTGGTGCGGCAAGCCTCACCCTGCGCGCCGAAACTGCCGGTGGGTTCGAAGTGCGGAAGATTTTCTCGTTCAGGCCCGATGTCTATGGCATCGAGGTCGACTATGTCTTGGCAGCTGTCAACGGACAGGCCAACCAATCCCTGAGCCTGACCGGTACGCCGGAAGAGTTCCGGTTCGGTTGGAACCAGGGCATTGCGCCGACGGAACGGAACCAGAAAATGGAGTTGCCTGCGTTGCGCTCCCTGGCCCGGGTTGGCGAGGACATCGAATACAAGAAGCGTGACGGTCTGAAAAAGGGCGTCGAAAAGGTGGCTGGCCAGTGGCGTGGTTCCGTGCATTTCGCGGGATTGCAAAGCCGGTACTTCACCGCAGTTGGTCTTGTTCCCCAAGAGCAGGGGGAACCGGTCGAAGGCACCATCCGGATCAGCGGAGACGCAGAAACGATGACCCAGTCCTGGGCCATTGATGTTCCCGCACTCCGGGGAGTAGGGGACGAAATCGCTGTCGCCCGCCTCGACCTGTACATCGGTCCTATGGAGACCGAACTGCTCCGTTCCTACGGACATGGTCTGGAAGAGAGCATGGACCTGGGCTGGAAAGTATTCCGGCCGTTGTCTGAGGTTGTTCTCTTGGGCATGGATTTCATGCATCGGTACATTTCGAATTACGGGCTGATCATCATCATTTTCTCGGTGTTGTCCAAGCTCGCGTTCTACCCGCTGACGAAATCCTCGACGGAATCCATGAAGAAAATGCAGGTCGTTCAGCCCAAGCTGAAGGCGCTGCAGGAGAAGTACAAGAACGACAAGGACAAACTGAACAAGGCGACGATGGAGCTCTACTCAGAGGAAAAAGTGAATCCTCTGGCGGGTTGCCTGCCGTTGCTGGTGCAATCGCCGGTGTTTATCGCGCTGTATCAGGCCTTGAATCACACCATTGCGCTGCGAGGTCAGCCCCTGGGTTTGTGGATCACGGATCTGTCTCAGCCCGACGCCATTACGACATTGCCGTTCGCGTTGCCGTTCCTTGGCAGTGACTTGAATGTCCTGCCCATCCTGATGGCTGTTGCCATGTACTTCCAAACCAAGTTCACCCCGAGCACCGGCGGCGGCCAAATGGCTGCCATGAATACAATGATGCCGTTGTTCATGGTTTTCATCTTTTACAACATGCCTTCGGGCCTCGTTCTCTACTGGCTGATCAATACCCTGATGCAGGGCTATCAAAGCTGGAGAATAACTAAGGACGCGCCCGCAGGTGGAGGAACCCAAACAGCATGAGCGAATCAATCCAAACCAAAGGCAAGACCGTGAACGATGCGGTCTCCGAGGCGCTGCTCCAACTGGGGCTGCGTCGTGATGAAGTCGAAATCAAAGTGCTCGAAGAGCCCAAGGCCGGACTACTGGGATTCATTGGCACTCGCGCCGCCAAGGTGATGGTGCGCAAGAAGCCGGAAGGCCGGCGGGGCCGCGGTCGTGGACGCGACCACCGTTCCAACGATGATCAGTCGCACAGCCTCAGTGGTGGCGGCCGCAGCCGTGGTGGCCGCAGTCGTGGTGGCCGGGGCCGAGGCGGCCGCAACAACCAAAACCGGAATGAGAACAACAACCGCCAGGATGCCAACCGGGCAGAGGGTGGACGTCCGGATAACAACCGGCAAGATAACAGCCGGCAAGATAACAACCGCCAGGACAGTAGCCGGCGCGACAACAGCCGGCGAAATGACAATCGGCAGAACGACAATCGTCAAGAGGCCGCTCGCCGGGACGATAATCGTGGCGGCCGCGGCCGCGGCGGTCGTGGTGGTGCGCGGAATGACAACCGGAACGACAACCGCAATCACTCGCGCAATCAGCCGCGGGACGAAGCGGTCAGCCGCAATCGCGATGACGTCCGGGTGGAGCCTAAGGTGGAAAGCCGCGATGAGAACCGGAGCGCACCTCGGAGCGAGGCGCGGAACGACAACCGTGGCGGCAACCGGAATGACAACCGGAACGAAGGCCGTGGGGGCTCGCGCAGCCGCCGCAGTCGTCGGGTGAACCCGCAGCAGGAGTCCCAGGACAACGTGAACGTGGGCCCGGTGACACAGGACGATCAGCAAAGCCAGTCCGAGCAAAACAACGAATCCCGAGGCACCCGCCGCGGCAGTCGTGGTGGCCGTGGTCGGGGGCGCGGTCGTGATGATCAGCACCGTGGCGATCAGCGCCGTGATGAGGCAACGGACAATAACGCCGCAGCGGTGAATCCGCCTGCTGCCGAGGTCGTTCAGGACAATCCCAACACCAGAGAGAACACCAGCATGACAGACGAGCAAAACAAGCCGGCACCGGTGGAGGCCCCCAAGGTGGAGGCCGCTGCGCCGGCGCCGGCAGCGGAAGTGGCTCAAACGCCTGCGCCCGCACCCGCGCCCGCGCCCGTGGCAAAACCCAAACGCAAGGGCTGGGGCGGTGGCCTCGGTTCCCGCTTGTCCAGCAAGACAAACCCTCAGGCCCAGGATCGCAAGCCCGTGCGTGTTGTCGGCGAGTCGCCCGAGCCTTCGGCTGTGGCGCCGAGTTCGAGCCGGGAGCCGCGTCGCGAATCCCGTGGGGACAGCCGTGGTCGCAGCGACTATCGGGAACGCCGTCCGGCCGCTGTTGCCGAAGAAATGATCATCAGCGGAGTGCCGGCGTCGAAGTATGCCAAGGCGGTCGATGGCGTCACGCCGGAGAATTTGGATTCGGCGTTGGTGGAACTGACGAGCGGCATGTTGGCGCGCGCCGGTTTCCCCTGCGAGGTGCAGGTCAACGATGGCGAGTATCGCCAGGTTCGCATTTCGTCGGATGACGAAAGCGCGGGCATGTTGATCGGACGCCACGGCCAGACGGTCGATGCGGTTGAGCATCTGGTCGAACGCATGGCGAGCAATGCCATCGATGACCGAGCTCGCATGAACCTGGATATCAACGAGTACCGCTTGCGTCGCGAAGAGTCTTTGGCTGAGCGAGTGGCCGACGCCATCGCTGAAGTTCGTGAGACCGGCAAGGCTTATCATGTCGAATCGATGGACGCCCGCGAGCGCCGATTGGTTCACCTCGAAGCCGAGCCCGTTGAAGGCATCCGGACCTACACGATGGTTGGCCACGGTGGCAAACATGTCGTGATTGCGTTGGATGACCAAGCGGATGAAGACAACCGTAACGAAGACTAATTCTTCTTCAATTTCGGTTCATCTGAGAGCGGCGCCGGAATGGGTGCCGCTCTTTTTTACGAGGTGAGATGTGGAGAGTTTTGACGGGCAGGAATCAACAGTTGTAGCCTTGGCTACGCCTGCTGGAGAAGGTGGCTTGGCGGTCGTTCGGCTCAGTGGGCCGGATGCTTTTCAAGTGGCGGCGCGTGTTTTTGAGGGCGACGGTTTTGGTTCAAATCCCGAGGCGCGCCGCGCTGTATACGGTATACTGCATTGGCCCGAATCGGCGCCAACTTCTCCAAACAAAGCAGGTTGCGCCATTGATCAGGCCCTGGTTTTGCCCTTCAAGGGGCCCCACAGTTACACCGGTGAAGATGTCGTGGAGTTCTTCTGTCACGGAGGGCGTATGGTTTCTCAGGCTGCGATTTCGGCCTGCCGGATGGCGGGAGCGGTGCCCGCTGTTGCCGGTGAGTTCACCCGCCGGGCCTTTCTCAATGGCAAGCTCAGCCTGGGTCAGGCCGAGGCCGTGGCGGATTTGATCCATGCAGAATCCGAACACTCGGCACGCGCTGCGGTGCGCCAATTGTTGGGCGGACTGGATGACCAATTGCGCGAAATTGAAAAGCCCTTGCTCGACCTTTTGGCCCATGTCGAGGGCTCGCTTGAGTTCGTTGATGAAGAAGAAATCGTGGTGCCGCGGAGTGAAATTTTACGGGTGCTCGACGGCGGAATTGAGCGCCTGGATCGGTTGGTGGAGATGGCTCCGGCAGGCCGATTGTTGCGCGATGGCATTCATGTTGTGTTGGCCGGTGCGCCAAATGTTGGCAAGTCTTCGCTCTTCAATGCGATGCTCGAAGACGACCGGGCCATCGTTGACGACGAGGCAGGCACGACCCGCGATGTGATCTCCGGACGTTTGCATCGGGCCGGTTCGGTTTTTGTTCTGCATGACACAGCGGGCCTGCGCGATGACCCGGGGCGGGTCGAAGAGCTGGGCATTGAGCGCACTTGGCGGCAAGTGGCGGAAGCCGACGTGATCCTCTCGTTGCAAGTGGCTGGTGAAAAAGCACCGACGGTTGCAGGCGCCGGGGCGGCGCCGGTCGTTTCTGTTTTTACGAAGGCGGACCTGGTGCCAGATGCGACAGGGGTGCCCGGGTCGGTTTTGCTGTCGACGACCAGCGGTGCGGGCCTTGATGATTTGTGGCGCGCCATTGACGCGGTCGTCGCCGGCTTCCAATTGGAGGAGGCGGTTTCACTGGGGGTGGTGTTGAATGAGAGGCACTTGCACAAGTTGTCTTCCTGCCGGGATGACCTGCAGCGGTTGCGCCATGAAGTTGACCTCCATCAACCAGGGGATGAAGTTGTCGGTTCGCTTTTGTCTTCAATTCTCGGCGGGTTGGGTGAGGTCTCGGGTCGAGTCTTCACCGAGCACTTGCTTGAAAACATCTTCCAGCGCTTTTGCGTGGGAAAGTAGCTCATGACGCAGTTTGCATATGACATTGCCGTGGTTGGCGGCGGGCACGCGGGAATTGAAGCAGCATTGGCGGCCGCGCGCCTGGGGGCCAGGTGCGCCTTGATCACCCACAGCGCGTCTGAGATCGGCCGTATGCCCTGCAACCCGGCCATCGGTGGTTTGGGAAAAGGGCACTTGGTGCGTGAAATTGATGTATTGGGCGGAGAAATGGCCCTCGCGATCGACCAATCTGGCATTCAATACCGGCTTTTGAACACCAGAAAGGGGCCTGCAGTGCAGTCCCCGAGGGCCCAGGCTGACAAACATGTGTACGAAAAGCTGATGACGAGCGTTTGTCACGGTCAATCCGGGTTGACGGTCATCGCTGGAGATGTGGCCGGTTTGGTCGTTGACGGCGAGGGGCCGGAGAGGAAAATCAGCGGTGTGGAGCTTGGCTCAGGTGAAACCGTGACCGCGGCGCGGGTAGTGCTGTGCACGGGAACCTTCATGAAGGGCTTGATGCATATTGGCGCCGAGCAAACCGGCGGGGGGCGCGAAGGTGGCGCCCGCAGCGACGGCCTGAGTGGCACTTTAGCTGACTATGGGTTTGAATTGCGCCGCTTGAAAACGGGCACACCGCCACGGCTGTTGTCGCAAAGCATTGATTATTCGGCACTTAAGGAACAGCCTGGGGACGAAAACCCCAGCCCTTTTTCATTCCGGACCAAAAATTTTGCTCCGGTCCAGGTGCCTTGCCACATGGCCTACACCCACGCCGGTACCCATCAGATCATCGCCGAAAACCTGGGCCGCTCGCCGCTTTTTGGCGGCTCGATCGAAGGCCAGGGGCCCAGGTATTGCCCCTCCATTGAAGATAAAGTGGTGCGCTTCGCGGACAAGGACCGACATTTGCTCTTTCTGGAGCCCGAGGGGTTGGATACGGACGAGGTTTATGTCAATGGGTTGTCCACGAGCTTGCCGGCTGATGTGCAGGAGATGGTGGTGCGCTCAATCCCCGGATTGGAGAACGCGAAGCTGTTGCGACACGGTTACGCCGTGGAATACGACAGTGTACCGTCGTGGCAGGTTCACCGTCACTTGGAAACCAAGTCGGTGTCTGGCTTGTATTTAGCAGGCCAGATTTTGGGCACTTCGGGCTATGAAGAGGCCGCCGCCCAGGGGTTGTTTGCTGGTGTCAATGCTGTGCGCAGCCTGAGCGGAGGGGCGCCTTTGGTTCTGGGCCGCGATGAAGCCTACCTTGGTGTGCTGGTTGATGATCTGGTTACGAAAGAGATCAGTGAACCCTACCGGATGTTCACCTCGAGAGCCGAACATCGGCTTCATTTGCGTTGTGACAACGCGGAACACCGGTTACTGGCCGCTGCGAAAGATATCGGCATCCTTCCCGCCGCCAGCTTAGCGGAACTGGAAGCACGTTCCGACTATGTCGACCGCACCACGAAACTGCTTCAGTCTTCGAGTGTCTATGTGAAAGACCGCTCCTCCCGGTTGAAGGCTGCGGAATACCTGCGGTTTCCCGGGGTTGGATTGGATAATATGCGCGAGCGAGTTGAAGCGCCCGATGGGTTTTGGGCAGGCCTTGACGAGCTGTCCGCGCAGTTGCAAAACTGCACAGAAAATAAACACTTGGTTACAGCGGCCATGTTTCAAGTCGAGAATGACATCAAATACGACGGCTACATTGCCAAACACAACCGGCTTCTGCGCAATAGAGACCATTTGGACAACTTGGAAATGCCCGCCGACCTGGACTATAAGTCGTTGACGGCCTTGAGTTATGAGTCCCGCGAAAAACTCAGCCGGGTGCGCCCGGCCACCCTGGGACAGGCCGGTCGCATCGACGGTGTGCGGGCTGGCGATTTGGCGGTGTTGACAGTCTTCCTGAAAAAATGGAAGG
>JADGEP010000103.1 GCA_016744275.1 Candidatus Krumholzibacteriia bacterium
GATGCAGGCTGTGCGGGCGGCCGCGCTGGCACCGGCCAGCCCTTCGGGACAAGACCGCCAGGTCGCTGCCTCCGCTACCCGGCAAGCGGCCCAGGCCCGGGCCGATTTGGCTGCAGAACAGGCGGAAAAGGCAGATCCGGAAAAAGAAGGCCGCACCGCAGCCGACAATCTGCCCTCAGCCGAAGAAAAAGGCGCTCCTCCCGGATCGCTCATCGATACGAAAGCCTAGTTTGCCCGCCTGTCAGTGACAATGAGTTTCACTTTCGCTTATGACCTCACAACCCCTTGAACAAAACACAATTATAGCGATTTAGTAGGAATTGGACCTTTACATCCAAGTTGAAATCGGTTTCAATTGTTTAGTATTTAACGGGGAGTGTCCGAGCGCCGCTATTACCCTTTTCCCGCGGCGAGCACGGGGCCCCACATTTTGGCTGGAAAGAGGTTCTCGATGGCTCTCTCACGGCGTGATTTCATGAAACAGGCGGCCGCTGTCAGCGCCGCTGGTGCCATTGGCATGAAGGTCGCTCCCGAAGCACTGGCCGCCGCTCAGGAAGCGGAAAAAGGCTGGAAGTGGGACAAGGGCGTTTGCCGTTTTTGCGGAACCGGTTGCGGCATCATGCTCGCCACCCGCAACGACAAGATCGTCGCCGTCAAAGGCGACCCCGCTGCTCCGGTGAACCGGGGACTGAATTGCATCAAGGGCTACTTCAATGCCAAGATCATGTATGGCAAAGACCGCCTGACCCAACCTCTGCTGCGCGTCAACGACGCCGGCGAATTTGACAAGCAAGGCAAGTTCAAGCCCGTTTCGTGGGACAAAGCCCTCGACGTGATGGCCGACAAATTCAAGGAGGCCTACAACGAACTGGGCCCCACCGGCATCGGCGTCTTCGGCTCGGGTCAGTACACGATCCACGAAGGATACGTCATGAGCAAGCTGGTCAAAGGCGGCTTGCGCTCCAACAACATCGACCCCAACGCGCGCCACTGCATGGCCAGCGCCGTGGTCGGCTTCATCCAGGCCTTTGGCATTGACGAACCGAGCGGCAACTACGACGACATCGAGTACACCGATACGGCCGTCATGTGGGGCGCCAACATGGCCGAGATGCATCCCATCCTCTGGGCCCGCATCACCGACCGCAAACTGGCTGAGCCGGATCGCGTCAAACTGATCAACCTGACGACCTACACGAACCGCTGCTCGAATTTGTCCGACACGGAAATCATTTTCAAGCCGCAAACCGATCTGGCAATCTGGAATTACATCCTGCATGAGATCGTCTACAACCGGCCGGAAATGATCGACCAGGAATTTGTCGACAAGTACACCGTCTTTGCCACCGGCCCCTGTGATGTGGGCTATGGCATGCGCAGCAATCCGGATCATCCGAAGTACACCGAGCTTGAGCGCGAGACCATGGTCAAGCAGGTGCGCAAGGTGCTGAGCGAAGCTGAGGGCAAGACCCTGGCCCATCTTGGCTACAAGGCCGGCGATACGATGGAGAACAAGCGGGCCGCCGGCGCCATCAAGCACTGGATCATCAAGTTCGAGGATTTCAAAAAGGGCCTGGAGCCCTACACCCTCGACTTCGTGGCCGAATTGGCCAAAGGCGATCCGGACGAAAGCCTGGAAAGCTTCAAAGCCAAGTTGCAGCAGTTGGCAGACTTGTACCTTGAGAAAGACCGCAAGATCGTCAGCTACTGGACCATGGGCATGAACCAGCACACCCGTGGCAGCTGGGTCAACGAAGCGGCTTACGCGGTGCACTTGATGCTCGGCAAACAGGCCCAACCCGGCAACGGCGCCTTCAGTTTGACTGGCCAACCGAGCGCCTGCGGCACAGCACGTGAAGTGGGCACCTTTGCTCACCGCTTGCCCGCCGACCTGGTGGTGGCCAACGCCAAGCACCGCGAGTTCAGCGAAAAGATGTGGAAGCTTCCGGCCAAGACATTGAATGGCAAACCCGGTTCCCATTACACCAAACTGCTGCGTGATATCGAGGACGGCAAAATCAAATGGTCCTGGGTACAGGTCTGCAACCCCTGGCAAAACACCGCCAGTGCCAACCATTGGATCAAGGCCGCTCGCGAGATGGACAACTTCATCGTGGTGTCGGATGTGTACCCGACCATCTCGGCCAAGGTCGCCGATTTGATCCTGCCCAGTGCGATGATCTTCGAAAAGTGGGGCGCCTACGGCAATGCCGAACGCCGCACCCAGCACTGGAAACAACAAGTCACACCGGTGGGCGAATCGATGCCCGATGTGTGGCAAGCCATGGAGTTCGCCAAGCGCATCACGCTGAAGGAAGTCTGGGGCGAGACAAAGGTCGACGCCGGCCTGACTCTGCCCGATGTGATGCCTGAAGCCCGCGCCATGGGCTACACCGACGACGACACCTTGTTCGACGTGCTGTTTGCCAACAAAGAGGCGCGCAGTTACAAATGGCCCGATCCCATTGGCAAGGACACGCTCAATACCCTGGCCGAAGGCGACAAGCGCAAGGTCGCGGGCTTCGAGGGCTACGGATTCTTCGTGCACAAGTACCTGTGGGAAGAGTACCGCAAATTTGGCGTGGGCCACATGCACGACCTGGCCGACTTCGACACCTACCACAAGGTGCGCGGCATGAAGTGGCCTGTCATCGACGGCAAAGAAACAGCCTGGCGCTTCAACGCCGACTACGACCCTTACGTGGCCTCCAAAAACCCTGGCGAGCAGTTCGCCTTCTACGGGCCGGCCCTCAAGGCCATGCCCGCAGGTGATCTGGCCGGACCCATCAAGGGCGACAAGGTCAAGCTGCCCAACAAGGCCAAGATCTTCTTCCGTCCCTATATGGATCCGCCGGAAATGCCGGACAACGAATGGCCCTTCTGGCTGTGCACCGGCCGCGTGCTCGAACATTGGCACACCGGATCAATGACCATGAGGGTGCCCGAATTGTACCGCGCCGTGCCTGAGGCGGTCTGTTACATGAACGGCAGCGACGCGCGCAAAAAAGGCATCGATGACGGCGATGCTGTCTGGATCGAAAGCCGCCGCGGCAAAGTCAAAGCCCACGCTGAACTGCGCGGTCGCAATACCATGCCCCCAGGCACGGTGATGATCCCGTTCTTCGACGAACGCGTGCTGGTCAACAAGGTCTGCCTCGACGCCACTTGCCCTATCTCGAAAGAGACGGATTTCAAGAAGTGCGCGGTGAAGGTGTACAAGGCCTAACATGAGCGGTGCCAAAGACATGGACCGGAACGAAACGGGCCGGCGGGAATTCTTTTCCCGCCTCGCCCGGGGCGCAGCAGCCGCTGTGGCCGGTGGCGTGGTGTGGGGTGGCCTGGTCCGCGAGGGCCAGAACGCCCCTCTGGCATTGCGCCCTCCCGGTGCCCTCTCCGAGTCCGAGTTTTTGGCCAAATGCATCCGCTGCGGGTTGTGTGTCGAGGCTTGTCCTTACGATACTTTGCAACTGGCCGGCCCAGGCAGTGGCGAGCCCACCGGCACGCCCAGCCTGAAACCGCGTGAAGTGCCCTGCTATCTGTGCACCGACATTCCCTGCACCGTGGCCTGCCCAACCGGCGCCCTGGATCTGGCCTTAGTCTCGACCGACAACGGCCGCACCCTGGACGTCAACCAGACCCGCATTGGCCTGGCGGTCATGGACTACCACAACTGCATCGCCGCCTGGGGGCTGCGGTGCGATGCCTGTTACCGGGCCTGTCCGCTGATCGACAAAGCCATCACCCTGGAACACACCCGCAACGAACGCACGGGCCGGCATGCCATGCTTCTGCCCAAGGTGCAAACTGATGTCTGCACCGGTTGTGGATTGTGCGAACGGGCCTGCATTGTCGAAGAGGCCGCCATCTTTGTTCTGCCGCACGAAGTGGCCCTGGGCAAGGTTGGCGACAACTACGTGCGCGGATGGGATGAGGTTGACCAACAGCGGGTCAATCCCGATGGAGGCGCCGCTGACCAAGTGGATCAAAGCGGTGCCGGGGCTCTGGATTATCTGAATGATGGCGTGCTTGGCGGGGAGGTGGATGATGACTGAGTCAGCGGCAGGACCGCGCTCCCGTCACCTCCGTTTTCTGGTCGCCCGGCGCCTGCTTCAACTCGGCGTGGCGGTGCTCTTCGTGGGCGCCAATGCGTGGGGTTGGAAAATCCTGCAAGGCAACCTGAGCAGCTCTGTCCTGTTGGGCACCATCCCCTTTGCCGACCCGTTCGCCACGCTGCAACTGCTGGCCGCCGGCGGCATGCTGGCGACCAACGCGCTTCTGGGCGCGGGCATCACGGCAGTTGTCTACGCGGTGTTCGGCGGGCGGATGTTCTGTTCCTGGATCTGCCCCATGAATCCGGTGACCGACCTGGCCAATTATTTGGGCCGGCGCTTTCCCTG
This sequence comes from Candidatus Krumholzibacteriia bacterium, assembly GCA_016744275.1. Classification (GTDB taxonomy): domain Bacteria; phylum Krumholzibacteriota; class Krumholzibacteriia; order LZORAL124-64-63; family LZORAL124-64-63; genus JAGRNP01. Next base: position 4,398 of record JADGEP010000103.1, read on the forward strand.
GTTCCGGGCTGGTTCCAGGCAGGACCCACGCAAGCCACTGGCCCGTTCGGTGCGCACCTGGTTCATGGCATTGGCACTGGTTCTATCGGCAGTGCTGGGCACCGCGGCTTTCGAAGCCGTCAGCCCGGTGGGCATGCTACAGCGCGGGCTCGTCTTCGGGATGGGTTTGGGCTGGTGGGCCATTGCCGGTGTTTTTCTTTTCGACCTATTCATTCAACGCAACGGTTTCTGTGGCCATCTTTGCCCCTTGGGCGCCTTCTACGAGGTGATTGGCCGCTTCAGCCTGTTGCGCGTGATTCATGATCATAAAAAATGCACGTCCTGCTGGGACTGCCTGCGCGTTTGCCCCGAAAGCCAGGTTCTGAACCTGGTCAGCAAGGGCAGCGGGTCGGTGCTCAGCGGAGCCTGCACCAATTGCGGCCGCTGCGTCGAAGTTTGTCACGACGACGCCTTGGCCCTTACGTTTCGTCAACAAGGCATTGCCCAATCTTCTGGAGGTTGACCATGTCCACCAAGTTGTTTCCTACAGTCCTGAGTGCCCTCATCCTGCTCGTCGCCCTGGCCGGATGCACCAGCGAGCAGGTTGCCGTCAAGGACGCCCCGCCGGCTCCCGAAGTCGCGCTCTCCGGCGACGATTTCAGCTACCGCAACGAGCCTCTCTTGACCGAGCTCGGCGCGCCCAAGTCTGTCTTTGATGCCCCCGACCCCGGCGACTCCGAATTGCCCGAGCGCTCTTTCGAAAACGCGCCTCCGGTGATTCCTCACAATGTCGATGGTCTGCTGCCCATCACCGGCACCGAAAACGCCTGCGCGGAATGTCACCTGCCCGATGAGGCCGCCGACTACGGCGCCACGCCCATGCCGGCCAGTCACTTGTATGACATCCGGCGGGATGTGCCACTGCGGGAACTGTCTGGTGCGAACTACAATTGCACCCTGTGCCATGCGCCCCAGGCCAATGCCGGCGAATTGGTGGAAAACACCTTCTCCCCTTACTACCGCGCCAAAGAACAGAAGGAGCGTTCCAACCTGTTGGACATCCTGAATGAAGGCGTGGAGTAACGACCTGATGGAGTACACGCGGCGCGACCTGTTCAAGAAAATGTTTGATCCCAAGCGGTGGACGGGCTCGGAAAACGAGCCCACCGCCGCAGCGTTCCCTCCGGGCCAGGATATCATCCTGAACCCGGATGCGTGCATCGCCTGGGGCCAGGGTCTTTGCGACAAGTGCGAGCCCGTGTGCGAACCAAACGCCATCATTTTTGTGGGCATGTTGCATCCCCGGATCATCGCCGACCGCTGCACTCTTTGCGGAGATTGCGTGCCGGTCTGTCCCACAAACGCCATATCCATTCGCCCGGATGCAAAACCAGAAGCGGGAGCAAACACGTGAACATTTCCAGCGCAGTCATCAAAACCCTGCCCGAAAACCTGACGGCCGTCAAAGACGCCCTGGTCGCCAGCGGCCTCTGTGAAATTCATTTTGAGGACGAGCAGGGGCGCATTGTCGTCAGCATCGAGGGCAATGATGACGAAGACGAGTCCGCGAAACTGAAGAAAATCTCGGGCATGGCCAATGTGGCAAGTGCCTCATTTGCATACACCTACCGAGATGTCAAAGAGGACTGACCAAGGACAGGGAACCTATGAGACCCCATGCGGGTTCAATTGAGGACGCATTTTTGATAGACTTTCGCTCCACGCACAGGCCCCGACCCGGAAGGTCCGCCATGATATCCCGACGCCTGCTCATGACATTTAGTCTGCTGGTTGTTCTTTCGGCCTCATCCTTGGCCCTGGCCGACACCTGCGTCGAATGCCACCAGGATCCCAAACTCAAGGTTCAGAATCCCAAACTTTTCTATTATTACGAGGATTTTCAAAACAGCGTGCACGGCGTGGCCGAATTGGACTGCGTGGATTGCCACGGCGGCGACCCCAAGAGCACGGACATGAAAGTGGCCCACAACGGCGTGCTTGACCCCGTGGCCTATGACAAAGTGCCCGCCACCTGCGGCCAGTGTCATGGCCAACAACACGACACCTTCGTCACCAGCGAGCACTACCAGATTTTGGAAGACGACGGGTTGGCGCCCAACTGCGTGACCTGCCATGGCGCCATGGAAATGGATTTCATCTTTGTCACCCGGGTCAAGAACACGTGCTCGTTCTGCCACAACCTGGAAACCGGCACCTTGCCGGGCGTGCCTGATCAGGCCGACTATGTTTTGAACAAGATCAACATCATGAAAGGCTACCGCAGCTTCGTCAATACCCACGCTGCGGATCGGGACCAGGTCAATTCCCTGGACGCTTCCTACCAGGACCTGATCGCGCGCTGGCATCGGTTTGAACTCGACGCGGTCGAAGCCGATACCAAGGTTCTTTTGGGCGACTACCGCAAAGCCAAAGCCCAGGCCATGAAGGACCGGCGCGTCAGGTAGCGGATGATTCCGGTAAATACGAAAGGGCCCCGGTCAATGACCGGGGCCCTTCTTTTTGTCAGGACCTGTTGCTCTACTTCAGCAACGTCATCCTTCTGGTCAATACTTCGTCATCCAGGCTCAGGCGGTAGAAGTACACACCCGACGGCACCGTCTGGCCCTTGTCGTCCTGACCCATCCACACGCGGGTGTGGTGGCCGGCGGTCATCTCGCCGGAAATCAGGTTGCGCACCAGAGCGCCCCGAACATCGTAGATCCGCAACTCGACCTGGCTGTTTTTCGGCAGGCTGAATTTGATGTCCGTCATGGGATTGAACGGGTTGGGCACGTTTTGATCCAAGGCCACAATGCGCGGCATCAGGTCATCACCCACACCGGACAGGTCCGAAACCTCGAGCGTCACCGGCACCGGCACCACAGGCGTGCTCGGGTCGTCGCTCAAAACCTGGATCTGACCCGTGTGCAGGCCCACGGCCAACTCGGCAGCATCAAAGGCCACGTCGAGATCCAGGCTGCCACCGGCCGGCACCGTGCCTGCCATCGGCGATACGCTCATCCAATCCAGGGGTGTGCGGATTTCAATGGCCATGTTGTCGTGCAAGTACGCCGTGTTGTAGACGATCTCCAAGCCCACGGTATTGGTGCCATCCTGCAAACCGACCGTGTGACTGGCCGCGCCAGTGCCCATCGAGAGGTATTGCATGGTGATGCGACCGGTCGGCGAAATGATCACTTCGAAGGTGAAGGGGCCGGCGCCGCTATTGGTCGCACTGTACGGCATGACGTTTTCATACATCACGATCAGATCACCGTGGACCATGTCGTAGAAGATGTCGCCGCTGCCTGCTGCGCTCAGGTTCAGGTCATCCCAGAATATGGCGATCATGTTTTCGGGCGATCCCGAACTGGGCAGTGCTTCATTGCTGTAATCAGTCAACGAGCTGGTGAAGCTGATGAAGCCGTTGGACGATACGCGGAAATCGGTGAATGTATTGCCATAGAATTCGAAGGGGAATCCGATGGGGAACGGACCGAGGTTGCTGTCGTCACCGGTCGTCATTGCTGCGGTGCCGGTTTCGCTGATGTCCACCCAATTGAACACCGGGCCACCAGGCTCGTCACTGTCGTACCACTTGTAGCCGTACAGATCCGGTCCACCAGCGCCCAGGGGCGTGATGCCGAACTGGTCATCAACGGCGCCCTTCACTTCAGGCTTGGCTTCGACCGGCAACGCCGGTGCCAACTCGGCGACGTGCTTGGTGTAGACATCGGGTGAAGGCACGGTGAAGTTCAAATCGCCCAACCCGTTGTTGGTCACCGTGACGGTGCGCGTGGCAGTGCCATCCAGATTCACGATCTGGTAGATATCGGTCGGGTTGACCATCACGCTGCCAGCTTCGAGGCCCACACCAATCAGGTTCACGTCCAAGGTCGGATTGGAAGGGTCATCGCTGGTCAGGGTCAACACACCGGTCAAATTGCCGGCCGCCGTCGGGGCAAAGGTCACGGGAACCACCAGGCTGGCTCCAGCCGGCAACACCTGGGGCAAAGTCATCACCCAGGTGAAGTCCCCATGATCAGATGCGATCCCGGTGAGATTCAAGTCGGCGCAGCCGTTATTGGTCACCGTAAGGTCCAGGTTTGACTGGGCCGACAGGAAGACCGAACCGAAGTCCAGATCAGCCGCACTGACGATGATGTCCGGAGCACCAATCAGATCCAGGCCCACCGGCACCACCGTGTCGCTGTTCAGAGCATCGTTGCTCAGCACGTGCAGGTTGGCGTCGAAGTGGCTGCCGCAAAGACCGGCCGCCGAGAAAATCACGTCAACATCAACACTGGCGCCTGCCGCCAGGCTCCCGCTGTTGGGGCTGGTGGCCAACCAAGGGGCGATGGCCGCAAAACGGACGGCCAGGTTGTTTTCCACGTAGGCCGCGTTGTAGGCTGCCGTCAGGCCATCGGTGCCGTCGGCATTCTGAATGCCAATCGTGCCACTGGTGGTCGTGCCCGTCACCGTCAGGTAGTGGTACTCGACCATGCCGCTGGGGTAGACATGGGCCTGCATGGTGTAGGCACTGCCGTTGCTGTAGTGCGAGACATTCTCGAACTCCACGATCAAGCGGGTGCCGTCATTGTAGTAATAGACGCTGCCGCCTGTGGACGGGTTCAGGTCGTCCCAGAAGAAGGCCAACGCGTTGTCCGGGGCCGAAGCCGCAGGCAATGGTCCGTTGGTGGTCGTGGTGGCCGTCGAGGTGAAACTGATGAAGCCATTGGAGCAGATGTTGAATTCCGTGTACTCCACACCGTAGAACGAGACCGGGAAGCCCAAAGCGTAGGGGCCACTGTTGGCGTCATCAGCCAAGGTGACCGCGGTGCCCAGAGTATTGATCTCGATCCAGTTGAAGGCCGGTCCACCGGGCTCGTTGCTATCGCTCCAGTTGTACCCGAAGGCATCCGGCCCGCCGGAGCCGTAGGTGCCAACGATGGGCTCGAGGTCCAGTTCGATGCCTTTGCCAGTCGCGGTATAGTCCCACGTCCGGACCGCGCCAAAGGAAGTCTTGGCCGGCACAATGTATTCTGCGGCGGGGATGGAGAAATCCAGCACGCCCAGGCCGGGGTTGGTCACCGTCAGGGTCTCAGTCGTGGTGCCGCCTGTGGTCAAGGTGGCGCTCAGGGACGCCGGCGCCAAACCGATCGACGGCGGGCCAAGAGTGGTCACCATCGCGCTGTTGGACAATCCGCCCAGGTTGCCGTATTCGTCACGGGCGCGCAGGTTGAAGTAGTAGGTCGTTTGCACGTCCAGGCCCGCGACCTGCATTGTTTCGGGCGTGCCGTAGACAGCCGGCACGGGTTCGCCTGTGGCCTGGTTTGCCGCATCCCATGTCACTTCGTCGGTGATCGGGGAAAGCGACCAGCGCATGTCGTAGCTGTTGGTCGTGCCAACGATGTCGTCATCGCCGGGTGCGGTCCAAACCAGTTCGGCCCAGTTGGAGCCCAAGGCCCCGGACGCCAGGTCGATCACGGCCGAAGGCGCGATGATGTCCGGATCAGTGATCAGCTTGAGCACGTTCAAACGCGAGCCGCTGACACACAATCCGTCGAGACTGGCCAGAGGGTCGTTGCCAATATTCATCAGCAGATTCTTGCCCGCCTCGACGGTGATGCCGGGGAAGCGTCCAACCATCAGGGCCATGGCGCCAGCCACATGAGGCGTGGCCATGGACGTGCCCGAATAGTCGCTGTAGGTATTGTTCGGTGTCGTGGACCAGATGTGCAGGCCCGGGGCAGCGATGTCGACAGAAGTGGCGCCGTAGTTGGAGGACCACCAGCCGGGCTCCACCACGCGCACGTCGTTGTCGTTGGTCGCCATGACCGAAATCACGTTGGGCACATCGTAGTTGCTCGGGTAGTGCGCACCCGAATCGTTGTCGGTGCCGTCGTTTCCAGCGGCCGCGATGAAGAAGATGCCCGCATTGTGGGCATCGGTGATGGCCGCTTCCATGGCGGCGTCATAGGGGCCACCGCCCCAGCTGTTGCTCATGATGTCCACGCCCACCGCCGTGGCGTATTCAATGCAACCGATGGCGTCGGCGGTGTCGCCAGATCCGGCTGCGGTCAGGAATTTCAATCCCACGATGGAGACGTCCCAGCTGACACCAGTCACACCGACGCCGTTGTTGCCCGTGCCACCGATGGTGCCCGCGCAGTGCGTGCCGTGGCCGTGGATGTCGGTCGGGTCCGCATCCCCCGCGAACGGGTCGAGGCCCCAGGCGAAGTGGGTGTCGAGGTCGGCGTGGGTCGTGAGG
>JADGEP010000104.1 GCA_016744275.1 Candidatus Krumholzibacteriia bacterium
GTGGCGGAATCGGGCAGTGGCGTGGTGCACATCCGGGCGGTGGAATACGCAGCGGAGTTTCAGGTGCCCCTGGTGGTGCGGTCCAGTTTCAACTCGGGCCCCGGCACGGTGATAGGCACGGTGCCTGTGGACGACTCGGAAGCCACGAGTGCCAAGGCGGTGCCCAATCCCTGCGGGCAGGGCAACTGCACCGACCGCGACAGCAGATACCGCCCGCTGGTGATGAATGTGGTCGAAAATGTGACCCGCATTCGCGTGAACGCGGAGCAGCTTGAATCCGGCCAAAAATGGCGAGATGTTCTGCTGGAGCATCTTGATCCCGCCCAAACCATCACCGAGTGGCTCGACAGCGCCGATGATTTTCGCTGGGAAGGGCTGACCAGGCAAGGAGAATTGGCTCCCTTGCGAGCCGCGCTGCGGCGGAATCCCGACTGGAGTGAAGACAACTGGCAGGAAGGCTTGAGTTGCATCAGCCTGGCCGGAGGGCGTCCTGACAGCTGGCTCGAGGTGCAACGCCATGTGGCTGAGCTGATGGCGGAATGGGACAATGGGTCTTGGCGCCTGCGGGCCGACGGGTCGGCCTTGCGGATTCTCGTCACGGGAAAACTCAACGCCGGGTTGGTGCAGGATCTCCATCGGGCACTTCTGAAAGATTGAACTCCCGCTCCAGGAAACCGCGCCAACTGCCCGCCGGCAGGTGCATCCTCGCTTCATGCAGCCAACGTTCAGCCGCCACCGGGTCGGCCACCTTGCCGTGACAAAGCACGATGACCCGCACCAATGCCCGTTGGCCTTCGGTGTGCTGCGGGAATGATTCGTAGAGGCGCCGGTAGGCATCGAGAGCTCCGTGATAGTCGGATTGCCTTTCCTTGAGCACTGCCACCCGGGCCAGGTCCTCGGGCTCCAAATGCAAATCCAGATCGCTGCGTGTCGCTTCATCGTAGAGCACCAGGGCCTCGTCAGCGCGGCCGTCGCTCAGCATACTGCGGAAGCCCTGCCTGAAGATGGTCGCCGATTCGGCCACCTGCCCGGTGACCTTCAAAGCCCGCCCCATCTCCATCCGCGCTTCCCAATCGCCAGGTACCAGTTCCAGGTATTCACTCCAGGCGCCAGAAGCCGCGTGAAAATGGCCCGAATCGAAATAGCGCCGGGCTCGGATTTGAGCCGCTTCGGCCTTTCCGGCGCGCAACTCACCGAGCGCCAGTGCCAGCACCAGGCCCATTAGGAATCCGCCGAGGTGCGCGCCAAAGCTGACGTTCGCCCCCGTCTCAGGCGCCACCGAGGCCTGCACGATTTGCAGCAGCAGCCACAAACCGGCTGCCGCAGCCAGGGGCACGGGAGTCTTGCCCGCTTTGTTTTGACCAGCCAAAGGAGCCAGGACCCACCACGCCACTTCAACTTTGGCGTCGTAGAACCGGATCAGGGAAAAGCCCAGCATGCCGGCGATGGCCCCGGACGCTCCCATGACGCCCATGCCTTCTTGCCCAAGCAAGCCCAGGGCCGAGACCATTCCGTGCACAAGATTTCCGAAATTCCCCAGGAGCAGAAGATAGAAGGCGAATTTCCAGGGCCCCAGGCGATCTTCCAGCGGAGGACCAAATACAAAGAAATAGAGCAGATTACCCAGCAGATGAAACCAACCGGCGTGCATGAAAACTGCAGTCGCAACGGCCCAAGGGTGACCGTCGCCCGGAAAAAACACCAAATCCCAGGGATCCATCGGCACCAGATCGGGCGCGTACTTGATCCAGGCAAAAGCAACGGCCATCACCAACATCAGTGACCACGTCAACACCGGGCGACGCTCAAGTCGCCGATCCAGGCCCACAGGAAAGAAATAGAAGAAATACATTCAGGCTCCAACAACCACATCATGGCAGACCACAACAACGAGCGGGCGCCATGAGCGCCCACCCCGTTGGAATTGTTATCGTCCGTGCAGGAAAAATCTTAAGGCGTGGCAACCACTTGCTTGTCGCTGACAATCCGGCCATCACTGAGCCGTATCACGCGCTTGCAGCGAGCAGCGATATCGTCCTCGTGGGTCACGATGACCACCGTATGGCCCTGGGCATTGAGTCCGCTCAGGATCTCCATGATTTCGTCGCTTGTCACCGAATCAAGATTTCCGGTGGGTTCGTCCGCCAGAATCAAAGAGGGATTGTTCACCAGCGCCCGGGCAATGGCCACCCGTTGGCGCTGACCACCGGACAATTCATTGGGCCGATGCGCTTTGCGGCTGGTCAACCCCACGGCATCGACCGCTTTGGCCACCCGCGTTGCTCTTTCGGCAGCCTTGACCCCGGCATATATGAGAGGCAACTCCACGTTCTGGGCCGCACTGCTGCGCGGCAGCAGGTTGAAGGTCTGGAATACGAAACCGATTTCGCGATTGCGGATTTCCGCCAATTCGTCGTCCGTCAGCGTACTGACTTCGGTTCCATTCAGACTGTAGGTGCCCTTTGTCGGCGTATCAAGACAGCCCAACATATTCATCAGCGTCGATTTTCCAGAACCGCTGCTGCCCATGATGGCCACATTCTCACCTTGGTGAATGTCGAGATCAACGCCTTGAATGGCAGGCACAGTCTGAGTGCCCACCTCATAGATCTTGTACAAATCGCGCACGGAAATCAGCGCCGGGGTCTCCTGGTCGCGCGGCATCATCGTTTCACTGCCCATTTGTCCAAGCGTCCGACGGCCCGTTCCATTTGCGTCTCGGCAATGAGGAAATCGCACATGGCCTGGACTTCCTGGGCCCGGCTGTTGGCCAGGTTCACCTGGGCGACGATCACATCCAGAGTGGTGCCCGCTCCGACCCGGAATCTTTCCTGCGCCAGCCGCAGTTCTTCTTCACTCTGCACGATGGTTTCACGGCTCACGTGCGCCCGCTCGCGCGCCTCGACCAGGGAGTTGTGCAATTGCCGCACTTCGACCTGCACGTTCATCCGGGCCTGCTCCAGTTCATAGGCGGCGATGCGGGCATTGGCTTTGGCCTGGGAACGGCCGTTGAGGCTCTGCATGCGGTCAAAAATGTTCCATGAGATCGAATAACCATAAGTCGTATTGCCAGATTTTTGGGCTCCAAAAATGAACGGCGATTCGTTGTTGTAGCGATTAAAACTGGCAAAGAGGTCCAAACGCGGCAGCAGATTTGACGAAGCTGTGGTCACGTCCTTCTTGCGAGCGTTCACATTGTGCTCCGTGCTCTTGATGTCTTTTCGCGCCGCGAGGGCCTCGACATACAGGGTGCCGACGGCCTCGACCGAATAGTCCGTATCCAAAACCGAAGTGTCGATCCTGAAGGCCGCCGCCAGAGGACGATTCATGTTGAAGGCCAGATCGGTGAACGCTTTCTTGACCGTATTGTCAGCAATCACGACGTCCAGCTTCGTATTTTCCAGGCGCACGCGTTGCTGCAGCACATCACTCTTGGCCGCACTGCCTAGCCTGAAATAGGTTTCGGTGCGCTCAAGTTCCTTGGCCGCCTGGTCGCGTGTTTCCAGAGCCACTTCCAGCAACTTTTGATAACGCAGCAGGTTGAAATAAGAGGCAATGACATCTTCGGCCACGAGTTCGCGGGTGTAGCCGACGGTCGCCTCGGCAGCCTTCAATCCACTTTTTGCCGAACTGAGGGTGCTGAATTTTGAAAATCCAGAAAAGACATTCAGATTCGCCCGGCCATTGATATCCTTGTAGGTCGTTTTGATCGTCTGGTCGGCAAAAGTTCCATTGGGCACCGAAGTCGGGAAAGCGGCATTCCCGATTTGCGAGGCGGGGTTATTCACGTCAAAAACCGGAATGGCGAAAGAGCCCGGATTGGATTGTTCGACGTCGTAGTCGGTGCGTTCCGACTTTTGCCAATTGCTTCCCACTGTCAGGTCTGGCAGAAATGCGCCGTAGGCATTACCCACATCCTTGGAGGCCAAGTGCCGGCGTTCTTCTGTAATCAATAGAGTCGGGCTGTCCTGCAGCGCCAGGCGCACGCAGTCATCCAAAGACAGGATGGGGCTATTGGCGTCCGCGGCGGCCTCCTGAGCCAATGCCGGCATGGCCGATACGCAGACCATCGAGATCAAGGTCAGAAAGAAGCCCAATTTCAGTTCACGCGATCGAGTCATTTTGTCACTCCCAATGAATTCTCATAGTCGTCGCCGGCCACAGATTCAGGATAATAGAACCAACTGCCGTCTAAGCCAACCCAATTAACCAGAGCTTTTACGCAATTGCGCCAGCGGTGTTTCGCCTCTTTACCACAACGCCTGTTAATAATTCCCAACACAAGCACAGACGCACGACTCCGCCCAAGGCTACATCGCTCAAAACATCTGCCTTCCTCAAGACCACAGACGCACGCGAGCCCCCGAAAGTCGCATCCCACCGGATATAAAACGAAAGAGGACGCTGAAACCAGCGTCCTCTTTCAAATTTTCTCATCCCGTTGCCGCCGTACACCGCGCCAACCAAATCAGATCGCACCCCGTTGCCGCCGTACACGGCGGCAACCAAATAATCTAGTGCAGCCTGAAATTGAACGGCAAAGCCATCCAAGCCTTCACCGGAATATTCCGCTGCTTGCCCGGAATGAACTTGCACTTGTAGGCCGCCGCAATGGCTGCCTTGTTCAACAACGGATGCACGCTCTGAATCACTTGCGCCTGCATCACGTCGCCCCCGGGCCCAACCAATACCTTCACGATGACCGTACCCTCGACCTGGGCCATGCGGGCCACTTCGGGATACTTGGGCTTGGCCCAGTAGGTGATCGTTGGATTGGTCGACGAGGCCACAAAACCTTCATCGGCAACCTGGAAATTCCCCATGCTGCTGCTGATGGCCATGTCCAGATCCATCAACGTATCGGCAATATCGACATCGTCAGCAACCTCATCATCCGGCGCGGCCTCGATCACCTTGGGCGGCGGCGGTGCTTCCACCGGCGGCGGTGGAATGTCGATGATTTCCTGATCCTCGATGTCCACCACTTCAAACTCTTCCTGGCGGAGCTTGTAGGGGTTGGGAATATAGGTCGGCGACAAGAGGGCGCCGATAAGCACGATCAGAACAGCAGCCAGAGCCGACCAGCGCACGTACTTATTGTACTGTGCCTTGAACGCGTCATTGGCTGACAGCTGATAGCCTTTTTCTACCGGGACGGTCGACATGATACTCCTAGTACTTCTGACTTCCTAGTACTTCTGCCCAGGCGTGCTTTCGACGTCATTGTTGAAGAAGACACGCACCGCGTTGACTTCCTTCAATTCTTCCATCACGTCGCTGACGGTTCCATAGTCAGCATAGGTGTCGGTTTTAAAGGCTACGATCAACTGCGGGTTGTCACTGATCTTGGTGCCAACGATGTCAGCAATGTGCTTCACTTGCACCAGCCGGTCATCAATGGAGATCTGTCCCGCGCGGTTGATGTAGATATTCGACACCAGCTCCCGGTTCACTTCTTCGCCCACCTCTGCCCGCGGCAGTTCCACCGGCAGCCCCGTTTCCTCGCGGAAAATCGTGGTCACCATGAAGAAGATCAGTAGCAGGAAGGCAATATCACCCATCGACGAGGTCGGGATGAAAGTGTCTTTATTGGTTGAACGTCCAAAATTCATCTTCGCCCCCGTTTCTATTTGGTTGAGGTCTTCAGGGAGACCTTGTTGGCATGAGCCTGCTTCAATTCGTCGAGACAGGCCACCATCATGCCATAATTCGCTTCCGGATGGATCTTGAGCATGACCACCAACTTGGCGTTGGCCAGCAAGCGGTCCTCGATCGCCACCTTGATGTGGTTGATCTCGATGGGCTTGTTGTCCAGAGTCACGCGATTATCGGCCCGGACAAAGAGCGTCGCAATGTTGCTCTGCTTCACCTTGACAATGTCGTCGTTCTTCTTCTGCTTGCCAGGCAGGACAAGGGTCAAGCCCTGCTCGGCCGCAAAGATCGTCGTCACGATAAAGAAGATCAGCAACAGGAAGGCCACATCGGCGGTCGAGTCCATGCGCAACTCGCCCATGGGCTCTTTCTTCCTTTTCTTCATCACACCCATCAAAATTCCTTCCGTGCCAGCTCGCGCCAGCGAATCTCAGTCCGCTTCCGGCAAATACCGGAACCCACCACGGATTTAGCCCTTCAGGCGATCCAACTCTTCGATCAGCTCGGCGCTGGTCTCTTCCATTTCGATAACGAAACGGTCGATGGTCGAAACGAAGTAGTTGTAGGCAACGGTGGCGGGAATAGCCACGATCAGACCTGAGGCCGTGGTGATCAGAGCCTCAGAGATACCAGAGGCCACGAGCTTGGCGTTGACCTGCTCGCTGGCGGCAATGGCCTCGAAGGCATTGATCATACCGGACACCGTACCGAGAAAGCCCATCAACGGTGCGATGGTCGTCACGGACGATACCCAGATCAGACCTCGCTCGAGGAAGCTCATCTCAATGGTACCGGCGGTACCGATGGCTTTTTCAACTGCGTCGCGCCCTTTGTCGGCCTTCTGCAGACCGGAGTACAGGATGGCGGCGATGGGGCCGCGCACCTTCTGGCACTCTTCAGCCGCAGCTTGGACACCATCGTTGCGCAGAGTGGTGATAATCGTGCCAATAAGTCGGCGGGTATTGACCCGAGCACGGTTCAGCGTCCACATGCGCTCGATGATAAAGACGAACCCAACCAGGGCAACCAGCAGGATCCACCACATGAAGGTGCCACCCTTAACGAACAATTCACCCGCACCGGTTTTACCGATGGGTGAACGTTCGACAAAGCCCATGATGCCTTCGGCCTTCTTCTCGATAACCGGGACTTCCTTCATGGAATCCGCAGCGGTCGAAATGAAACCCAGCGAATCGCTGGTGGCCTGAATTTTGGCGAATCGGTCTTCAGTCGGCTCTGCTGCTTCATCCTGTGCCAGCACTGGGGCAATGAACAGGACGGCCAAAAAGGCGATAGTAGTGAGCCGGAAAATGGCGGTTTTCAACGTACCGTGACGAGCCATTGTGCAAGTCTCCCTTTCCAATTGATGGGACCCTTTGAAAGACTGGTGCCGGATGGCAGTTCCTGTGCAAGTGGGGATAGCACATCGGAACATTTGAGATCCGCACCTTACCACACCTGCCCCCGACGTGCACAGCACGCAGGGTTCAAGAGATAAGTCGCGGACCCAGATTCACCCGGTCATTGGAGTCTAGTCGCTTGATATAATTAGTGTAGATGGGGGTACCAAGTCAAACGTTTTCCGTACCCCCACCTCACTCGTCTGCTTGCAACACGTTCGACGACTCGAGTTTGTATTCGCCTTGACCCGTCTGGTCAATAAACAGGAATCGAGGTTGCAGTCCTCGCTCAGAGAAACGGCTGGGGAACAATGGGTTACCGCCGTTGTCATACTTCCACAATTCGAAAGGAAAATTGTGGGTCGCCGAGTAGATGATATTGCCGCGGTCTCGTTCCGCACTGTAGGAATACGGCATCGGCACGCCGCCAACCGCCTCGTAGGGATTGATATTCTGGGTGCCGCCTGCAGCACCGCCTTTGGCCGCGGTGCCATCGCGGTCCGGGGCCATGGACTGGTAAACCTTGATCCGCGCGTCGTCCTGATCCTGAAAGTTCATCGGCATGCGTTTGGTCTGAATTTCATCAGCCGGCCCCAGCAATAAAAAGACCTCGCCGCGATCATCCATTGCGCCAAATTCACCAAACCCACCCAGGAATTTCTGCACATAAGCCAACCGGTACTGAAACTCCAAATAGGCCTCGTTCACCGGGCTTTCCAGGTCGGGATTCAAGTCGGTCCAAAACGCTTCCAGAAGCTTTTCCTGCTCTGCCGGACTGCTCCTCAGAAACTCTTTCAGCTCTCCACCTGAAAAAACCGTATGCCCCTCGCCCAACACCAAGCCACGGTGCTTGCCCAAGGCCGACAGGCGCCAGATCACATCAAAACGGGTGAGACTGCCACGGCCCTCTCCGTCCAGGGGCGCCAGGTTCAGGAGGTAAGCACCTTCCGGCAAAAGATTCACATCCAGCGAATAAAACAGAGCGGCCGGACGCCCGGCAGCCAGTGCCTGCCGACCGCGGTCATCAAATTCCACCGTGTCACGCAAGGCGAAATCCATGTCCAAATTGACAACTTCCACCCGCAGGCCCACCGGTTCATGCTCCAGGGGAACTCCACCGGCCTGGGGCCAGACGGGTTGAAAAATTTGCAGGTGATCCTGTTGCAGACCATAGCGTCGCGAAGGGTGCGTGTAGTCGTGCAACCATCCGGACTCTTCAACCTTGTCACTGATCGCCGCCGGGTTCCACGCCTCCAGGGGGGCTTGCATCAAGTAGAGTGGTTCTTCCAATGCCATGCCATCAACAGGACGCGGTGCCGGCTCGGCCACCCAGGCAGTGGAGCACTCGCTGCTGGCGTTATTTTTGCGGGCGGCATTAAGAATTCCAGGCTTGCGGCGATTCACATCGTAGACGCCACAGGTGATTCGCCCTTCCCGGAAAGGCACGTCGCGCAGCAATACGCCGAATACCTGAAACTGGGTGCGAGCGCCGGCGTCGGCCTGCGAAAGCGCCGGCGTGCGGATCTGCCGCTTTCGGGTGACGATTTGCCCGTCGAGCGACTCGAGGACAACTTCGATACGCGCACGGCCGACATAGCCGTGCTTCTCGCGTTCAAAACGAAGCTCTCCATTGGACACTTCAATCAGAACCATCACATCCAGTTGGTCCTCGGCCACCCAGCGGTTGACCACATCAACCGACGAGTGGAAATTGCCCCCACCGTCCAGTGGGTGCAAAATGGCCCGCGCCTGACTCGGCACCAAGGCCGATGCCAGGATAATAAATGACAACAGGATATAGGGATAGAAGCAGACAGACCGTCTGATGCGCCATCGCTTGACTGCCATGAGCAAGCCTTTGCTTGTGGTGACGAACCGATCCCCCTCGACCGGTGCCGGTGGAACCGGCATAAGATGATATTACGGAATTTCTCGCGGTTTGGCCAGTAAAAGGTTGGGCCGGGCCGAGATGCCAACAAAACAGGCGGCGGGCACATCGGCCACCCGCCGCCTGTCGGAACTCACCGAACCACCACAAATTTGCCGACGAAGTCTTCAAAACGGCTATCCTGCGACTGCACCGTGTACAGATAAACCCCACTGACAACCTCCTGGCCGTTCCGGCTCACCAGATTCCAGCTCGCATGACCAGCCCCACCGGTTCCATCGTGGTCGATCGTTTGCACCAAATCGCCAGCAATCGTATAGACTTTGAGTGCGTTGTGGGCCGCCGGCAGGTTTGTAAACGTCACGCGCACGCCTGTCGGGTCATCGCCGTTGGGCTTCAACTCTTGGTACTGATGCAAAGCCTCGCGAGTCGCCGGGTTGGGATAGACGTAGATATTCACGCCAAATTTCGCACGGTCAGCTGCACTTTGGGACTCTGTCCCCGGCACCGTATTGCGGAAAGACGAGCCAGGATCACCGGCCAGGCCCTCGCCCACGGGCAGGTCGATTCCCAATTCGTTGCTGGCCGGCAAGAGCACATGATCGGTGGCTGTCACAGAATAGAAATAGATGAATCCATTGTGCACCGCCCGATCGATGTATTGAAAATACCTCGTGCCGTGTTTCGGTACTTGCGGCGGCACCCGCGCCGCATCGGCGGGCCGGGACGCCACCGACCAGAACGTATCGAGCACGTCGGGATACATTTCCCAGGCACCAATCAATGCAAAGTGCTCGTTGGGCATCCCCGCGGAGGCCCTGACTTGCGGGCGGTCGGTTTGACGGCCTCCGGTATCTCGATCCACCACCGACTGCATCGAATCGGCCAGGCCTGCAAACAGTGGGTCATCCAGGCACACCGGCCGATAGCTGACCTGCTCCAGGCCCGTATTGGCGCCCAAGGGAATAGTATCGAGAAAAGTCACGCCACCGATTTCGCGGTGCGAAACGTAGCTGTTGACGACATCGTATTCGGCGATCATTTGCCAGAGTGTGCTGGCTGGCCCATTGACCACCGAGGTGCCAAAGGGCCGGTCCCAGTTGTCTGCCCGCCAGATTCGGTAGGACTCGAAATCCAATTCCTGCAGCCGAATGTCCGGCGTGACCATGCTCTGGTCGTCCCAGAAAACATGCACTCGGCTGTCTGTTGCCCAGAGGCGCAATCCCGGCGGCGGAGGCGCCATGCCCACCAGCCAGTGGATCTGTCGGTCCAGGCCATCTATCCCCGTACAGCCGGCGGTGTCGGTATTTCCAGGCAAGTTGCAGGTCCACAGTCCCTGTTCAAAGTCCTCCTGCCCACAGACATACCCCAGTTGGCGGGCGCATTCGAAACAGTTGTCCATATTGAACATGGCGCAGGTTTTGGTGATCCCATCAACTTCCCAGCGGAACCGATCGTCTTCGGTGTGCCCCTGTTGGGAGAGTGCCCATTGCGGATCCAGGCAACTGGCGTCCATGTAGTCGGGGCGGAAATTGTCCCATGGGTTTTCGGAAGTGCCGTCGTCGAAATCTTCCCGACAAAGAAGAGTTTCACGGCCATTTTGCCCCGGATCAATATCGAATCC
>JADGEP010000105.1 GCA_016744275.1 Candidatus Krumholzibacteriia bacterium
CGCATGGACAGCCCCAGTGCCGATTTTGGCGCGGGAATCAGCCTGCTCAAATTGGGCCAACTGGACCGAGCCGAAATCCAGCTGAATCAGTTGTTGAAACGCCAACCTGGTTTTTGGCAGGCCTACGAAAACCTGGCGACTCTGTATGCCCAGACCGGACAGACGGATAAGGAACGGCACAGCTGGCGTAAGCTTCTGCAACACCAACCAGGGCACAGCAAGGCCAAGGCCCGGCTGGCCCTGCTCGGCTGACCTCTCAGTTGCCCCCGATCAGGTCCGTCATCTCGTAGCGCTGGATCTTTTTGTACAATCCCTGCCGCGACAACCCCAGCCGGCGAGCCGCGGCGGCCTTGCGACCTTCTGTTGCCGCCAGCGCCTTTCGGATCAAATACCTCTCGAGAATCTCATTGGCCTGCCCCAGTTCGCGCAACGTGCCCAGATCAGCGGCGCCAATTTTCCGCGCCCTCGAAGCCTGAATTTCAGGCGACAGGTGATCCACCTGGATGATGTCCACCTCGGGGTGCAGGGCCCGAAAGCGGTGCACCTCGTTTTCCAGTTCGCGGACATTTCCCGGCCAATTCCAGGCTTGTAAACAGGCCAGCGCGCGTTCCGTAATCCTCGCTTTCTCAACGACTTTGCCAGCCTTGCGCAGAAAGAACGCAAACAGTGGCGCCACATCTTCGGGGCGGTGACGCAAGGGAGGGATCTCGATGCTCACCACTTTCAGGCGGTAAAACAGATCCAGTCGAAACCGGGAACACTCGATCTCATCCTCCAGGTTTTTGTGGGTCGCGGCGATGAACCGGATGTCCACCGGTTTGCTCTGCAGGTCACCGATGCGCCGCACCCGGCGCTCTTGCATGACCCGCAGCAGTTTGATCTGCAGCGCCAAAGGCATGTCCCCAATTTCATCCAGAAAAAAAGTGCCGCCGTTCGCTGAAGCCAGAAGCCCTTTTTTGTCACTGGTGGCACCGGTGAAGGCTCCACTCTTGTGGCCGAACAGCTCGGATTCGAAAAGGGACTCGGGCAAGGCAGCGCAGTTTTGCCCAACAAAGCTGCCTTTGCTGCGCTCGCTGCCCAGATGCAGGGCGCTGGCGATGATCTCCTTGCCGCTGCCGCTCTCACCGCGCAACAGCACATTGACGCCACTGCGCGCGATGTCCGGCAAGCGGCGTCCCAGATCCAACATCTCCTGACTGACGCCGATGCACCCCGGAATGCCAGGCACGGGCATTGGTCGCGGCAGGAGAATATCCCGGGTCCACGGGTCGCGCCGGGTAGCAGCGGCGGTCAGTTTCTGGACCGCAGTGCGCGAAGTTCCGGGAACCAGGGCTGTTTCGAAACCGGCTACCGGAAAGAGCGTCGGTTGATCCAGGATGGCCGAGGCTGCCGAAGCCATGGGTTCCATCTGCCCAACCACCGGACCGAGGCGAGCGCCCAGCCGCTGCCCCCACAGAAAGATGCTTTCGCGCCAGGGCTCGTCGGCCTGAAACCAGATGCCCAGACTGCCGCGCACTTCGCCCTTGGCCACCAGTGGCTCGACCCACACCGCCGCATTGCGCCCCTTGTGCACCAACTCTTCGCGGCATTCGGTCATCGACTTGAGCAACAGACTCAACGGCAACCGCTCTGCCATGCCCTGATTGCGGGCCGCCGCACAGGCCCAATCAAATAGAATGGTCAACGGCGCCCCGGGTTGGTGACTCTCGCGACGCACGACCCAAAGGGCCACCGCCCCACCGCCGTGTGGAAATCCGCGTATCTCTTCAGTCCAAAATTTTTCAGTATCCCAGCTGGTCTTCATGCATTCCCCTTTTCGCTGAGGCCAGGAAAAAGGATCATGCAGGCTCTGGGCCGCGCAATAGACATCTGTCTAAATCTCACGCCTGGTAGGGCTTGGCGGATTTGACCGGCGTGATTCAGGGCACCGTTGTCCCACACGTGTCCCCAGCCTCACCGGCCAGGATGGGACATGTGCCATCTGGGCCCAAAAAAGGGACCGGCGAAATGCGCCGGTCCCCAATATTTCCCGATCAAGACCGATCAGAACGGCAGCTTCACCTTGTCGTCTCCGGCAGAGACCTCACCGATGAGCACCGCTCCGGCGCCTTCAATCCGGCCCAGGTCAATGCCCGCTGGCGCGATCACCACCAGGCCAATGCCCATGTTGAAGACCCGGTACATTTCGCTGTTGGCCACACCACCTCGGGCGCCGATCAACGAAAAAATGGGCAGGGGCGTCCAGGCCGTCGGGTCCACATTGACGCACAGGCCGTCGGGAATGACCCGGGGAATGTTGTCGTAAAAACCGCCGCCGGTGATATGGCACAGCCCCCGGATGGCGTCGCGTCCAAATTCCGCCCACATGGCGCGCACGGGATTCAGGTAGCTGCGGTGCACGGCCAAGAGGGCGTCTCCCACCGAGGTGCCGCCCAATTCATCGGGAGTATCGTTGACCGTATAGCCAGCTTTGTCGAACAGCACGGCGCGGGCCAGAGAGTAGCCATTAGTGTGCAGGCCAGTGCTGGGCAAGCCCCACACCTTGTCGCCCGCAGCGATGCGTGAGCCATCGATGACGTCCTCTTCACGCACCCGGCCCACGATCGTCCCGGCCAGATCAAATTCACCGGCGCTGTATACGCCCGGCATCTCGGCCGTTTCGCCTCCCAGCAGAGCGGCGCCGTTCTCCCGACAACCGATGGCGAATCCCTCGATGATGTCGGGCAGAACATCGTCTTCCAACTTGGAAGTGGCGAAATAATCCAGGAAAAACAGCGGCTCGGCGCCTTGGACCAGGATGTCGTCCACGCAGTGATTGACCAGGTCCTGGCCCACGGTGTTGTAGCGACCGGCCATACGCGCGATCATCACCTTGGTGCCCACCCCATCCACGCTCGCGACCAGCAATGGCTCACCGGGTGCGGCCTGAAACAGGCCACCGAAGGCGCCCATCTCGTTTTTTACGCGATCGTCCCAGGTGGAACGGATCGACTTCTTGCTGCGGGCCAGGGCCTTCGTGGCAGCATCGATGTTCACCCCGCTGTCGGCATATTTCATGGATTTCCTCCGAGATGAAGCGTGGGACGCGCGGCCCGGACAGGACCAGACAGACACTCGATGCGGGCATAATAGTGGGAGAATGGTCGCGATTCAAGTGCCCCTATTCAAGTGCCCCGATTCAAATGTGAGGGGTCACTCCGCGGAATCCGGCGGTGAAACAGATGAGATTCAGGCGTGCGGCAAAGATTCCAAGCCTATCCGGCTCCTTCAAGAGACTTCAAGCCGTGCAATGCCAGACGCCGGTTCAGGGCATCGAGCACCGAATAGACCACAGCCTGAAGCCGATTGTGGCTCGTGCTGCAAGTGCCATACAGGGTCGTGCTGCGCCGGCCTTCGACCAGATCCACCGCCGCAACGACCACTGTTTCGCCTCCGATATCCTGCAACCGCACTTCGTTCAAGTGCAACAGCACCGGATCGGCGATCCATTCCGCCACCGCCGCGACCGCTGCCTGCGCTACCAGCAGAATATCGCTGTCGGCATGGTTGGGCCCTTCGCGCAGCCCCCGGGATTCCACTTCTCCGGCGCGCAGTTGGACCTCGGCCCGGATCGAAGTGTCGGAGGCCATCACGCCTACGCCTCCACACACAACCCGTGCGCCCAAGTCTTCAACCACCAGGATCGCGGGCGTAGGATCGGGCAAAGGCTCGCTGCCGTCGGCCGCGGTATCAGGCACGCCAAAAGAATCGGGCGATTCCGGCACGTCGTCTTTCTCAGACGCCGGCGGGTGAAAAGTCACCGTCGAACCGGGGACTGTAGTGGGAGCCTTGGTAGGGGATTCCTGCGCAACCAGGGGCGCATCGGACGGGCCTGCGCCTTCGTTCAGGGGACCATTGTCCAGCACCTGCACCACGCCAATTTTCTTATAGTACACGTCCACATCCAGGCGGGCTTTCAGGAGCCCCTCCACATCGCGCACGATGTGGCGGGGGTCCCGCTCCATGCCGGCCACCACGTGCACGCCGCTGATCTCGCCCTCATCGTCGAGATCAATTTTGCACTGCAGGATGCCGTTGATCTGGCAGATCCAACGCTGGGCATCTGAGACCCAGTTGTCCCGGTCCGAATTGCCTCGTACCGAGCCACCCTGCTCATTGGGTTCCCACTCCAAATTGTGCTCCCTTATAGTCACGTGTCAGGCTAGAGATGGACGAACGAGCATATTACCACAGGGCAATTCTTCCCACAAGACGCATCTCGGAACTGATGAATTTTCATGGATTTTTGATAAAAGAAACCCGCTCCCGGAGGGGCGGGCTTCTCAGATCAGAGCCAAATCCGGCTGCCTAGGGCACCATCATGCCGCGCAAGGTGGCCATGCGGGCGGTGTAGGCTGCGTCGTCAATTTTCAGCAGCCCCTCCACATTGAAACCCTCGGGGCAGAAGCTGGCCGTGACGGTGCCATCGACCATGGCTTGGCGAAAGACGCCGTCATTGCTGTCGCGGGTCGCGCCCGCATCGCTCAAACTGCCCATGAAGCCGCCGGCAAAACAGTCGCCCGCACCGGTTGGGTCAATCACATCGTCCAGGATGATTGCCGGCACCGACAAGACACCCTCCTGGCCGAAGTAGACCGCGCCGTGCTCGCCCTTTTTGACGATGACCCGGCTGGGTCCCATTTCCCGGATGGCGGCTGCCGCATGGGCCAGGCTGCGCTTGCCCGTCAACTGGCGGGCCTCACCATCATTCACCAACAAGACATCCACCCGTTTGAGAATCTTCGCCAGATCCTCGGGAGTGTTCTCGATCCACAGGTTCATCGTATCGAGGGCCACCAGCTTGGGGCTGTTCATCTGGTCCAGCACATGAGATTGCAGCGCCGGGTGGATGTTGGCCAAAAAGAGGTAGTCCGAATCGCGCCAGGCGTCGGGAATCACCGGCTGAAAATCGGCAAATACGCCCAACTCGGTGGCCAGGGTATCGCGTTCGATCATGTCGTCGTGATAACGGCCCGACCAATGGAAGCTGTCGCCCGGTTCGCGTACGATGCCGGTGACATCGGCGCCACGTTCGGCCAACAGATCCAGGTCTTCCTGCCGGAAGTCGTCGCCGACCACTCCCACGCAACGGACCGCGCCCCGGCCCAAGGCCGCGATGGCAAAGAAACTGGCGCTGCCGCCGAGTTGTTTTTCGCGCTTTTCACGGGGAGTTTCCACCGTGTCATAAGCCACCGAACCAACCACCAGAATCGACATCTAGTCCCTCTTTTCCATACGTTCGGGCGCTTCGACACCCAACATGTCCAATACAATTCGCAACACCTGACGGGTCGCCAGGCTCAGCTGCAACTGCGCTTCGCGGCGTTCGGCAGGCTTCTCCAGAATCCCCTTGCAATGGTGCCAGAACTGATTGTACAGGCCGGCCACATCATCCACGTATCCCGTCAGGCGGTGGGGCTCACGGGCCTTGGCCGCCGAGACAATCACCTGCGGCAAGCGGATCAGCTCGCGCACCAGATTCCACTCCGCCTCGTCTTCCAGATGAGCCAGGCTTTCGTTCGTCGACTCGCCCAGCACCACGCCCAGGCCTTCTGCCTTTTCCAGCAGGCTGCAGATACGGGCGTGGGCGTATTTCACTTTCATCACCGGATTGGCATCGGACTGCTCACGCGCCAGGTCCAGATCAAAATCCAGATGACTGTTGGGCTTGCGGGTCAGGAAGATGTACTTGGCGACGTCGGCCCCCACTTCATCGATGAGCGAATCCATGGTCACGAACTGGCCCTTGCGCTTGGACATCTGGATATTGCGGCCACTTTCCATGAAAGTCACCTGCTGCAGGATCTGCACCTCCAGCCAATCGGCGCCGCAGCCCAGAGCATTCATGGCGCCGGTCATGCGCGGAATGTAGCCGTGATGATCGGGGCCCCAGAAGTCGATGGCGCGTTCAAATCCGCGCTGGTACTTGTGGAAGTGATAGGCGATGTCGGCCAGGAAATAAGTCGACATGCCATCAGAGCGGACCAGGACCCGGTCTTTTTCATCGCCAAAGTCCGTCGACCGGAACCAGATGGCGTCGTCCTCTTCGAAGGTGACGTCCATCTTCTTGAGCTTTTCCAGCGCGCGCTCGACCCGCTTGCTCTCGTGCAATTCGGATTCGAAATACCAGGTCTCGAAACGCAGGCCAAAGCGGCGGCAGGTCTCGCGCTGCCAGCTCAGAATTTTCATCAGGGCGTACTTGGCAAAATAGCGCACCGATTTCTCTTCGGGCAGCTTGCGCCAGTCGGCGGCATTGCCCTCCGGGGCGGTGATGCGCTGGAAGCTTTCATCGTTGAAAGCCATGGCTGCGGCCTGCACCGCTTCGGTGTCCTGCTCCAGCAACTCTCCGGCCATGATCTCGAGGTATCGGCCTTTGTATCCGCTCTCGGGGAATTCCACATCGTCGCCGACCAGTTGCAGGTAATGAGCCCGCAGGGATTGTCCCAGAAGCGTCACCTGCCGCCCGGCGTCGTTCACATAATACTCGGCGTGGGCGTCGTAACCGATGGCATCCAGCAATTTGACCAGAGTCATGCCGAATGCGCCAGCCCGGGCACTGACCACGTTCAAGGGGCCGGTTGGATTGGCGCTGATGAACTCGACATTGATGCGCTTGCCGCCGCCGGTCTTGATGTCTTCCAGGGCGCCACCGGGCGTGATCACATCCAACAAAAGTTTGATCTGGTAGTCGCGGGCGATGCGAAAATTGATGAAACCCGGTCCGGCGATTTCCACCGATTCGATAACGTCGCGGGAGAACGAAACGTTGGCTGCGATTTCGCCGGCCAATTCCCTGGGCTTACGCTTCAGGCGGCCACCGAGCATGAGCGCGACATTGGTGCTCAGGTCGCCATGGCTGCGGTCGCGTGGCTTCTCCAGGTCGATGTGGATGTCTTCTTCGAAAACACCATACGCTTCAAGGGCGACAAAAAGGCCCTCTCTGAGCAGATCCTCTAACATGATTTTCCGTTTCTTAGGCGTTGCCGTCCAAGCCGGCGGCGGTGGAGAAATTCAAATCCGGATGACGGGCGACCACGTCGGCTCCGTCAAAATATTCCGCTTCCATTTCCAATTGCGGCGCATCGCCCCACAGGCGCTCAAGGTTGAAGTACTCCCGCGCGTCGGCCTTGAAAATGTGGATCACCACGTCGAAAAAATCGAGCAGGGCCCAGCGGCCAGCGGTCATGCCTTCGAGCCCTTTGGGCTTCTGTCCCGCATCGACCATCATGTTGTGGACATGCTTGGCCAGGGCATTGACCTGGATTGAGCTGCTGGCCGAACACAACACATAAAAATCACAGACATCCGAGCGGCCCCGCAAATCCATGACCATCAGGTCGAAACCCTTTTTTTCCAGCAGGTGCCACACGGCCCGCTCGCTCAGGGAGAATGCCGAAGAGTCGTCAGGAATGACGAACTTGGGCTTCTTCTGCGTCGCCTCGGCGTTGGCTTCGGCACTGGTTTCGATTTCGCTATTTTCGTTCGCTTCGGTAGTATCCGACATGGTCATTCCGCTTCAGTTCAGACGATTGATGACATATTCCACAGCCACGGCCAACAGATCCTTTTGCGGACCCGAAGCCACCGGGCCCAGAGCACTCTTGGCCTCTTCACCGTACTGCCGGGCCTGGGCAAAGGCGTAGTCCACGCCTCCAAAATCGGTGACAAATTGCTTCACTTCCGACCAATACTCGGCCCGAACCTTAGTATCTCTCTGGTCAGCCAGGTCGCCGATGCGTTTCCGGGTCGCCGGATCGGCATTGCGCCAGGCCGCGATCAGCGGCAGCGTGATGCGCCCCTCTTCCCAATCCTGGCCCGTGGGCTTGCCCAGCCTGCGCTCATCGCCAAGATAGTCGAAAATGTCGTCGGTGATCTGAAAAACCAGCCCAGTCTTGGTGCCAAAGACT
Source organism: Candidatus Krumholzibacteriia bacterium (assembly GCA_016744275.1). Classification (GTDB taxonomy): domain Bacteria; phylum Krumholzibacteriota; class Krumholzibacteriia; order LZORAL124-64-63; family LZORAL124-64-63; genus JAGRNP01. Next base: position 7,947 of record JADGEP010000105.1, read on the forward strand.
CCGAAGGCCTCTTCATGGGCGGACAAGCGCTCGTTGAACGAGGCCCCGATGCGGCAACTGTTTTCGATCAGCGAGGCGGTCTTCTGGTAGATGATCTGGTGATAGCGCTCTTCGCTGATGCCCATGTCGTACCGGTGTTCCAACTGCAGCATTTCCGCTTCACTCATCAGCACGGTCGTCCGCGAAAGCAATTCCACCGCGCGGTTCAAGCCCGCGACGCACAAATTGTGCAATGCTTTACTGTACAGGTAATCGCCCATGATCAGCGCTGCGCTGGAGCCGTATTTCACGTTGACCGAAGGCAAGCCACGGCGGGTGACGGCCTCGTCGATGAAATCATCGTGCACCAGAGTCGCGGTATGGACCAGCTCCACGCTGGCCGCCGCGGTGATCGCCCCGTCGGCAAATTCCGCATTGTCATCATTCTGGGCCGCCAACAACAGCAAAGTGGGGCGAAAGCGTTTGCTCTTGCCCTGCCGGATGTGGTCGCAGATATCGATGGTCAGCGGGCTGTCCCCGTCGGTGATGCGGCGAAACTCCTCATCCACCCGCGCCAGAGCCGGACCTATCTTCTTCTGCAGCGTGATCAGTTTGATGCGTTCGCGATCCACGAGTCCCATTCATTCCCACTCTCGACGTTTGAGGCCACTTGCGCCCGTTCGACGGGCCACTTCCGAGTGTCCAATACCACCAAATATTCCCTAAAGATCCGGCATGTCAATGTTCATTCCGGTCCTTATTTGTCTTCTGAATCGGTTTTCGCCTCTGCATCCTGCCGACGCTTGCGGGTCACGGCGATCGAAACGAGCACCGAACCGATGTACAGCAACATGACCGGACCAGCCATCATCACCTGGCTAATGACGTCTGGCGGGGTTAAAACCGCAGAAAGAGCCGCAATCGCGATCAGCGCGTAGCGCCAGGTTCGCAGCAACATCTTGGGGTTCACGATGCCCAACAGGCTCAGAAAGAGCACCAACAACGGCAATTCAAAAACCAGCCCAAAAGCCAGACAGAGGCGGCTCACAAAGCCGAAATAGGGCCCCACCCCGATCAGGGGCGACAAATTGTCGGTGCCGAAGCTCAACAGGAACGTCACCACCTGGGGAATCACCACCAGGAAGGCGAATCCAATGCCGAGGTAGAACAACAAGGTTGTGGCCAACAGCAGAGGTGTGACCACCTTGCGCTCCTGCTTGTAGAGCCCCGGCATCACAAAGCTGTAGAATTTGAAAAAGATGAACGGCGCGACCACAAACATCCCCACCACTGCCGACAATTTCAGGCGGGTCAAGAACGCTTCATTGGGCGCCGTGAAATAGACACCTTCAGATTCGATCGGCTTGATCAACAGGTCCAGCAGATCAGCGGACCAGAACCAGCACAGGATGGTGGCGGCCACCGCGGCGTAGGAACTGTGGATCAGCACCGTGCGCAACTCGTCCAGATGGTCCAGCAGGCCCATGCGATCTTCGCCGGCCTCTTCCTCTTCCTTCTCCTCATCTTCATATTCCGAATGCAGAGGATGGCTTTGCGCCGGCTTCAAATCGTCAAAGCCCACCTGATCCCGCGGACCAGTCAGGTCTTCGGGCTCCATGTCGCCATCAAAGGGCAGTTCGGGTTCGCGGGGATCGCTCACGTTTCTTCTTCCGGGGCGTCGTCCTGCTCGGCACTCATGTCCCGCAGCAGGTCAAAAAACTCATCCACACTTTGAAAACTGCGGTAGACCGAGGCAAAGCGCACGTAGGCCACCTGGTCGACGGTGCGCAACTCTTCCATCAGGTAGCGCCCGATGGTTTCGCTGGGCACTTCACGTCGTCCACTGGCGGCCAACTTGCCCTCCACCTGATCGACGATCATTTCGATTTCCTCCAGGGAAACCGGCCGCTTCTCACAAGCCTTCGTCACGCCGGTGATCACCTTGGCCCGATTGTAGGCCACCGTATGTCCGCCCCGTTTGGCCACGAGCACCGGACGGGTTTCCAAAGCTTCATAGGTCGTGAAACGTGCACCGCAATCGATGCACTCGCGACGGCGCCTGACCGCGCGGCCGTCTCGCACCGCGCGGCTATCAACCACCTTGTCGTCTTCGTTGCCACAGCGTGGACATTTCACGGCGCATCCCTCCTGGATTCCGCAGGTTCAACCCCGACTTTACATGCCCGGATACAAGGGAAAAGCGCGGCACAATTCTTCCGCTTCACCGCGCAATTTGTTCAGCCCATCCTCATTCTCCCGGTTCTGAACCGCGCGGTCGATGATGTCCGCAATCTGGCCCATCTGCTCAGTACCCATGCCGCGGGTCGTGAGTGCTGGTGTTCCCAGGCGCACGCCGCTGGTTACAAAGGGGCTCTCCTGATCGAACGGCACCGTGTTTTTATTGCAGGTGATGCCCACATGCTCGAGCAGAGCCTCCATATCCTTGCCCGTCAAACCCTTGTTGCTCACGTTGACCAGCAACAGGTGATTGTCGGTACCGCCACTGACGAGGTGAAACCCTTTGGCCAGTAGGCCTTCACCCAACGCCTTGGCATTGTCGACCATGGCCTGGGCGTAGGTCTTGAACGAATCCTGCATGCATTCGTGGAAAC
>JADGEP010000106.1:0-3121 GCA_016744275.1 Candidatus Krumholzibacteriia bacterium
GAAATATTGAATCGCTACCGGATGTATATGCGGCTGGTCAAAAGGTATCCGGATGGTCCATTGGATCGGTTTGCCAATGACGCACAGAACAACGACGACGCCGACCTGAGTGCCCTGCCGGATCTGGCCATATTGCCCGATCCAAAATAATGCAGCCTTGAAGAATCAGATGACGATGCGGATTTCCGGTTGCTTGGCCAGGCAGGAGAAGATGCGGTTGCGCTCGGTCTCATCCAAAACCATGAGATTCAAGCGGAGGCTGATGTATTTGCCACCATCACTGGTGCGACTGGTGCCCAATTCGAATTCCCGATCCCCGCTCGCCTGGTTCAAAGCCTCATTGAGGCTGACCTGAACCGCAGCCCGCATTTCGTCTTCATTCATACCGATGATCTTGAAATCCCAGGGACAAGGGTATTCAATCTTCAGCTTCTCATTCTTCTCGTTGGTCATGGTTGCTCTCTGTAAACGATCTGGTGAAATGATTGGGAGGGAGTCGATACGAGTCAGGATGGCTCGCCGGTTGCACAATGTGCGCACAGGTTGAAGAATCGGCAACCCATCGCCTACCCATCGGAGGTTTGCTCCCCCGCGCCCCTGTGTTAAATTGCCCTCAACCATCAGCCTGACTAAGGGGTCGCTACCGTGCACCAGCTTTCTCGACTGCGCCATGCGGGCGTTTATTGCTTCATTGCCCTCGGGGCCACCATCCTGGCAAGCCTGCCCGTGCAAGCCACTCCGGCTCGATTGCACAGCCTCGGCGGCGGAGATTTTCTCGAAGACGATCACAACGTCCAGCGCTGGTACGGCAGCCTCGGCGACTACCCCAACCTGATTCGCCTGGAAGCGGGCCACTTCACCTTGCCGGAGGGGTGGCACGACGACAATGGCTACCGTGTTTCAGGCCCCGGAATGGGCGCCCATCTGGCTCTTGACCAAGCCGGGCGCTGGGGCACGGCCGCATTCTTCCTGAATGGACGCGGAGACGATGTGGACCCCGGCAGCATGGCCCGTGACCGGATGGGCACCACCTGGACGGCCATGTGGAGCCCCAGCCTGGGCAAACTGCAACCGGCCTTCATGATTCGGCACGGCAATGACACCGATGAGACCATCATGAATGCCAACGGGGCCAATCCCCTGACCCGCAACTGGGACCGCTCCCGCACCGAATACGGCCTGGGCTTGCGTTGGGATTTCAACGAGGGCGCCTATCTCGACCTGGCCGGTGAGTTGCGCCACCACCGGGAACAGACCACAGTGGCCGATTCTGTGGTGACAGTATCAAGCCCCGAGTTCACCTCACGCGGCAGCTACGCCGTGCGGTCACGGGCGTTCATCCGCCTGCGCCCCACCCTGGCCTTGGTGCCGTTGCTGGAATTTCTGCACGAAGACCGCCCTTTGGCAGCGCCATCTCCGATTGTCGGCAACCACCTTGAGGGCTCGCTTTTCAAAGTGGGCACCGGTTTGAACTGGTTCCCGGATCCCGACCATTTCTTGATTCTGAGCCTGGACTACCTGCACGGCGAAGCAGATTTCCTGGCGACGCCAAGCGGCGGTGCTGCGGAACTCGAAGATCGCAAGCGGTGGGATTCGGTGTCATTCACCCTCGGTTTCGAGTCGCGGTTCCAGTATTGGCTGACCTTTCGCGGGTCGGTGCGCTACGAACCGGTGGAACTGTCCGAATCCCATCTGGTTGAATTGGAGGACTTCGCCACCTTCATGGTCAATTTTGGCGCCGCCGTTCAATTGGGCGACTACGACCTGGATGTGGCCGTGACGGACCAGGAACCGCGCTCGGTGGCGGGCTACTACGGGCATTCGCTTTTCAACAATCCGGCCACTTGGGTGACGGCGAGTTTCCGGAAGAAGTTCTAGAGCCCCGGGGCCGCACGCCAGCACAATGATCGACGTCTCGCCCAACCCAGTGTTGTTGACCGTTGCCCGGAATGCCCGTTTTTTTATGGACCCGCAGACGCCTGGGCCATATTCCCCTGCGGCACCTCGTTGCCAATGCCATGTAAACGGATGCCCTATCCCGTCCGTCCTCAGGTATGAAAGCGAGGAGGACCCTGATGCATGAAAAGCCACACGAAAAAGCAAACCTGCCATCGGATCTGATGCAGGATCTGGAATTGGCTCAACGGGCCAGCGCCGGCGACGAATCCGCCTGGCGTCAGATTTACGACCAAACCCATGCCCGTCTCTACAATTTTCTCTGCTACCAAACCGGTGACCGCGACGTGGCGCGGGATCTCCTGCAGGAGACCTTTGTCGTCGCCTTCACTCGGTTGGACACTTTCCGCGGCCAGGGCTCTTTGTTGGGCTGGCTGCGCAAGGTGGCGTTGAGAAAATGCCTGGACTGGCGGCGGCAGGTCGCCTTGCGCGTGCGCAAGATGGCGGCCCTGGCCCGCGACATCTCCCCCCTTGTTTCAACCGGCGCGCAGGAGACGTTCCCCGGCCTTGGCGATGGCATTCAGGCGGCGTTGGATCGCCTGTCGTCAAGGCAACGGGCCGCGCTTCTCCTGCGCGAATTGGAGGACCAGCCATTTGCTGTGATAGCCGACAACCTCGGCTGCAGCGAATCCACGGCAAGGGTCCATCACCACCGGGCGTGCCGCAATCTCAGGCAATGGCTTGAGCAGGGCGACGACCTCGTCTTTGGCGGCAACGCGGGAGGAATGTCATGAAACGCAACCTGAATCAAAACCAATACCAAATGAACGACCACGAGCGCGAGTCCATGTGGCATGAGATCCGGCGGGAAACCGTTGGTCCCATCCGGTCGCGATCGTCACACGGAACCTTGCGGCCCAGCTTGGCTATCACCGCCGTTCTGGCAGTCATCACCCTCAGTGTGGCCTGGCAGGTCGGCACTCATCGAGTGGGCGAAAACGCCGTCATGCTGAGCATATCGGATCGGGCCGTGGTGGCGCTCAACGACGGCGCTTCAATGCCGGGGAGAAGCCAAGCTGATCCGGCGGGCCTCATGGGTCGCCAAATTCCTGAAGCGGAAGCGCAGGCCTCGGTTCCTGCGTCGCTGCCTCCATCGCAAGGGAAAATATTGCGTGAGATTATTCTTCGAGTCCAACCCGAAATCGTTGTTGAGATAGGGTGTTTT
>JADGEP010000106.1:3131-10493 GCA_016744275.1 Candidatus Krumholzibacteriia bacterium
AAGTCCACCAGTCATTTGAGGTTGAAGGCGCTGAATACATGGTCGAAGTCAAGAATGGCGTCCCCGAGCAAACTGTCAGCGGCGAAAGCTTTGAAAAGTATGCCGTCGATTCGGTCGAAGACGCGTTGCAGAAAAAGGCCGGCGTGGTCATGCGCGCCGGAGAAGTGTTTGTCCGCGGCGGGCGCGCCGGCAAAACCAGCATGCAAATCGATGGCGTTGCGGCGCCCCCGGTCCACGCAGGGTCCGTCACCGGCGGCACGACTCCACCCAACGGAGAAGCTGTCGAGTTGATGTACTTCGAAAACTATGGCGTCAACCCCTTCGTGGCGACCGAAGACGATGCTCTGTCGACCTTTGCCGTAGACGTCGACAACGCCTCCTGGACCCTGGCCCGGAATTACCTGTCCCGCGGCCTGATGCCTCCCCGGGATGCCATCCGGGTCGAAGAGTTCGTCAACACCTTCGCCGCCGGTTGGCCAGCCCACACCGACCAACCGTTCCGCATCCATTCTGAAGGGGCCGCTTCGCGCTTCGGCGAGGGCTACCACCTGCTGCGGGTTGGTATTGTGGGGCAGGATCTGGACCTGAGCGCGCGCAAGCCTGCCAACCTGATCTTTGTTGTCGACATCTCCGGTTCCATGGACCGCGAGGGACGCCTGGAAACAGTCAAAGAAGGCCTTCACCTTTTGCTGGATGAACTGGGCGAGGGCGACCGCGTGGGCCTGGTTGTATACGGCGGCTCGGGCCAGGTGCGCTTGCCCCTGACAGACATCAGCCGGCGGGATGACATCGCAGCGGCCATCGATGGACTGCGCTCAGGCGGCAGCACCAACGCCGCCGAAGGCTTGGAGTTGGGCTACCGGATGGCGCGCGAAAATTACGACGCGGGCATCATCAACCGGCTGATCCTGTGCTCCGACGGCGTGGCCAATACCGGCGCCAGCACCGAAGCGGGCGGCATCCTGAATATCGTGCGCAAAGCATCGGATGAGGGCATCACTTTGTCGACCATCGGCTTTGGCATCGGCAACTACAACGATGTGATGATGGAGAAACTCGCCAACCAGGGCGACGGCAATTATTACTACATCGACAAGATTGAAGAAGCCCAGCGGGTCTTCAGTGAGAACTTGACCAGCCTGTTGCAAACCATTGCCCGCGAGGTCAAGGTTCAGGTCGAGTTTGACCAGAAAATCGTCCAACGCTGGCGCCTTCTGGGATACGAGAACCGCGACGTGGCCGATGAGGACTTCCGCAACGACCAGGTCGACGCCGGTGAAGTGGGTGTGGGTCATCAGGTGACAGCACTTTATGAGCTGAAACTGAGTCGGCCGATTAGCCAGGGTCTCGACGACGATGGCATCGTACGCCTGCCGGCATCCGCCTTGCGGGCTGGCACTGTTCGCGTTCGCCACGAAGCCCCGGCCCATGATCTGGAACATGCCGGTGAAGTGACGGAAACCGAACAGGATATTCTGCTGAGTCAGTTCGAAGGCCCATTTGCCGAAGGCTCGCCGGGCATGAAAGTGCAAACGGTGGTCGCTGAATTTGCCGAGATCCTGCGCGGAAGCTACTGGGCCAAAGGCCACAGCCTGGCGGACCTGGTGCCCGTGGCCGATGCTTTGGCCAAGGAGCTGGTCGATGATGAGCAGGTGCAGGAGTTGGCGCAGATGATTCGACAGGCGGCGAATCTGACCTCCAAGCAGTAGTCCTCATTTTTCCAGGGCCGACACCTGCTGTCGGCCCTGGGTTTTGCCCGGACGGGCATTTCGACATCGACGTTGCGCGCGTGCCGGCACCCGGCGATACTTGCCGGGCAAGCGTCGTATCCTTTTTTCTCCCTCATGGAGTCCTCTTGCCCTCCACCATCTTTCATTCACCAATGGAATTTGTCCTCACCTGCGCCGTGCTCATTGTCGCTCAGATCGTGTATGTGATGCTGGGGTTTGGTTCCGGCCTGATTGCCGTGGGCAGCCTGGCTCTCTTCTTTCCCGAGCTCAAAGACGTGGTGGTCTTGTTGTTGTTGGTGAATCTGCCGGCGGAATTGTTTGTCAGCTGGCGTTCCCGGAAGGAAATTCGCTGGCGTCCGATCATCGGGCTTGGCGCTGGCATCGCCGTAGGCATCCCCCTGGGCGCCTGGTTTCTCAGCACCGCCGAGCCCAAGATCATCCTGACAATTCTGGGGTGGTTTCTGGTGATCGTGGGATTGATCTTCGTCAAGTTGCCGCCCGATGGGCGGTTCAAACCCCGTGCCTTCGCCGCCCCTCCCACCGGCTTGCTCAGCGGCGTCCTGACGGGGCTTTTTGGAACGGGCGGGCCGCCGCTCATCGTGTGGTACCACTTGTCGGCCGTGGGCAAAGACGCGTTCCGCGCCAATTTGATGACCATATTTCTGCTGATGTCATTGGTGCGGGTGCCCAGCTATGTGGCGACCGGTCTGGTGACCGGTCCACGGTTGTGGTCATCCCTATTGGTCATGCCTGCGGTCTTGCTGGGCGGATGGATTGGTCACCGATTGCACGTGCAGATTTCCGAGCGCACGTTCCGACGCCTGGTCAGCCTCTTGTTGGCGACGATCGGAGTCGTATTGTTGCTCAGGCAGTCGTCCTAAAACGAATAGGCCACCCCGAGCCGCAAAACTTCGGTCTTGAAACCCTCGCGAGGAGCCTCCACATCAGCCAGAGGGTCGTCCGCTTTGTTGGCATTCCACAAGGGTAAGTTCTGATCGTCGCGCAGCAATTGCCCCACTGCGCTTTTGGACCAGCGCAGGTCGACCAAAACCGGACCCACTGCCGCCGAGACTCCCAGGTGCACAATGATGTCCGTCTCCTTGTAGCCGTAGTTTTGGTTCGGCTCGCCGGGGAATTCTCCCCATTGTTCGGAAACTTTCAGGCCGATGGAGCCGCCAGCGTAAATCCTCGGCAGCAAAGGCACACCGGGTGCGGTCGCGCCTACAAATATCGCGGGCTCCAGGACGTGAAGCGTCACTTCAGCGTCGTCGGTGGCAAAGCCCGTGATCGGATCAGAAAACGGCGTCGGCTGGCTGCCTTTTTTCTGCACGTATTCCAAGGCATAAGACAAATCAAACACAGATTGATGCAGGGAAACCTGATCCCCCACGCTCAGATAAATGCCTTCACCGTCGTCGTGCAAACCCACGTCCGAACGGGTCCATCCCGCCCCCAAGGTCAGGGCCGCGGCGCTTTGCGGCACCAGCATCGCTATCGCCATCATGGCCACCAGGGAATTGAGGCGGCCGAAGCGGAAATTGGGGGTTTTCATGCGGTACTCCAGAATGGGGGGCGGTTCACGCTTTGCGTTGCTTGGATGCCATCAAAATACGGGATTGCGAGCCACGTATCAACGGACCAGAGCCATAGCCTTGACGTGACTTTCTCCATGAGTGACCAAACGGGCGAAATAGGTGCCTGAGGCCACGTTGCGCCCGCGGCTATCGCGACCGTCCCAGAGCGCGCGGTGGGCACCGGCAGGTTCGACAGCATCGATCAAGGTGCGCACCAAACGGCCTTTCACGTCAAAGACCCGCAATGAAACAGAGCCCGCAACCGGCAGTGCATAGTGGATTTCCGTCTGCGGATTGAAGGGGTTGGGCACCGCGCCGGCCAGGCTCACCGCGCGAGGCATTTCCTCAACGCTGACCCCACTTGCGGCTTCGATGGTCAGCAGCAGGGGTACCAAAACCGCCGGTGTATCGAGGTCATTGGAGTTGATCGTCAGCACCGCCAAGTGCAAACCCAACGCCAGATCGGTGGCATCCAGCACCAGGTTGATTGGCGCGCTTTGCCCCGGTTCGACAACTCCCGCCAAGGGACTGACCTGCACCCAGGGCAGAAATCCCGGTGGGGCCACCTGAATGGCCAGGCCATTTTGCAGGTAGGTATCGTTGTTGTAGAGCACTGTCAGGCCATCAGTACCGGCGGCGTTCTCAATGCCTACGGTGCAATGCCCTGTTTCACTCACATCCTGGTATTGGAACAGGACCGAACCGTTGGCCTTGAGGATCACCTGAAAAGTTTCTGCAGTCTCAGAGTCATAGCGCAAGACGTCTTGATATTGAACGACAAAGCGGTCGGCATCCGGATCAGCCCAATAGTAAATGCTGCCGCCTGAGGACGGGTCCAGGTCGTCCCAGAACGGAGCGACAAGGTTGTTGGGCAGGGCTTCATCCGGCAGCATGGGATTGACGAACGGGCTGCTGGTCGAGGTGAAGCTGAGAAAACCGTTGGTATTGATGCGCACCGAGTCCCACAACTCGCCGTAGAACGTCATGGGGAAGCCGAGTTCGAAGAATCCCAGGCTCATGTCATCGCCCGTGCCCGCCAGCTCTCCCACCTGAGAGATTTCCACCCAGTCGTAGACCGGGCCGGAGGGCTCATCGCTGTCTTTCCAGGTGTAACCAAAAGCATCCGGACCACCGGTGCCGGATGCCTCGAAAAGGGGCCCGGATACCAGATCTTTTTCACCTTTACCCAGGGGGACGCTGCGGGGTGCATGGGGCCGCCGGAGAATTGGCTTTTTCGTCGGCACCGCACGTTTGCCCAAGGGGGCCACCGAAACAGTGTAGTTCAGATTCTCGCCTCCGTTATTGGTCACCACCAGGGTAGCCGCCAGGGTCGAATCCGGGTTCAGTGTGCGCGCAACAGAAGGGGTGTCGACGGCAATGTCGGGAAATTGCTCCACGCCGGTGAGCGGCCATTCGATGAAGTCCACCCAGGCGGTGTCGTCGCCAACACTGATTGCCTCGTCTTTCACATAAATCCAGCGGAAGGTGTGGTTGCCCTTGGGCACCAACATGGAAAACTGGGTCCAGGGCACTTCGCCGGACCAGGCGCCCACGATTTCACCGTCGTATTCGAAATACAAGAAGTCGAACGAGAATTCCGAAGACACCTTGAACCAAAAGCTGAGATCGCTGTCGGCCGCCACGTAGTCGTCCAAAAACATCTGCGAAGATTGACCATTGGCCACATCGGCGCCGCGGGCACTGAAGCTGCCTTCGTACATTTCGATGGTGTCGGTTTGCCAGGGAAAATCGCCGCCAAAGAGCCAGGCGTAAGAGAGAAAGCCGCCCGATTCAAAATCTTCCCAGGTCAGTTCAGGCAGATCAAAATCCAAGGTGGCGTTGCTAACGGGATCCACATCCTGCACCTGGTATCCCAACCCGGGTGCGGACGCCCTCAGGCTGAAAACCTGCCCGGTGCCGGTGGGCAGTTCCACGCTGTAAAAACCGTTGTTGTCGGTCACGCGGTCGGGTACTGGCGTGCCCGGAATCGTGATGGTCGCGCCGTAGACTGGCTGCAGGTCCGGGCCACGCACGGTGCCACTGATGGTCGCTGTCGGGCGCGGGGAGAGCATCAAGTCACCATTGATGGCTCCGCCGTCGGGAATCACCACAGCCACCGAGTTTTCGAAGTACCCGAACGAAGAAGCCGTAAATGTCGCCGCCCCCGCGTAGAGCGTCAGGCTATACTGGCCGGTGGCATCGCTGTAGGCGAGGTTTTCTCCGCCGTCGCGCCGCACCAGGGCGCCGGCAATCGGCAGTCCGCTTGAGCCATCGGTGACCGTTCCGCTGACGGTCCCCAAGCCGCTCATGACTGCCTGCACCGCCGCATAGGCATCCACCAGGCCGTGCCCGTAGTCGTTGTCCTGCCCCGCATTGCCCAGATCCAGGGCCGAGTTCATCAGGATGTCCTTGATCGTCACCACATCGACATCGGGGTTGGCCTGGCGCATCAAAGCCACCACCCCGGATATGTGAGGCGAAGACATCGAGGTGCCGCTGCGAATCATGTAGCCGCCACCCGGCGCGGCGCTGTAGATCGTATCGCCAGGAGCGCTGATTTCAGGCTTCACGGCAAAGACTCCGCCGCAACCGGAAGGGCCGCGGCTGGAAAAATCGCTGATCGCAAAGGGCGCATGGTTGCTGGTCGAGCCCACCGAAAAACAATTGTAGGGATTGACCGCACGGTCAGCCGGTGAACGCACCGTGCTGGCGATCGGGCCTTCGTTTCCCGCCGCCCACACCAATACCACACCCGCGGCTTCGCAGTTGTCGATCAGATCCCACCAGCGGCTGTCGCAATCCAGATAGCCGGCGAAACTTTCGTTCACGCCCCAGCTGTTGTTCACCACATCGGGCACGTCGCTGGTCGTGGCCGGATTGCCATCCGGGTCGGTCATGAATTCCAGGGAGGCCATGATCGAGTTGTCAAAGATGGCGGTGGCGGCCTGGATGCCGTTGGTGGCGATCCAGTGGGCGCCCGGCGCCACGCCAATGGTATCGTCGGCAGCCACTCCCGTCAGGGTGCCCATCACATGGGTGCCGTGGCCATTCACATCCACAGGTGTCGACGAGTGGCCCAGTTGGGCGGCGTCCAGCCAGGCGTTTTCGGCCGGACCGAAGTTGCCTTGCCAACGGGCGGCAAAAGCCGGATGGGTGGCATCCACTCCGGTGTCGATGATGCCCACCAAGGCCCCCGTGCCATCAAAGCCCAATTCATCCCACACGCGGCGCGCACCCACGGCAACCACACCGGGTGCGATGCCGATGCCGGCGGTTTCTTTGTGATTGGGCCTGCGGTTGGTTACTGGCGCAATCAGTTCAGGCACGAGATCAGATTCGATGCGCAGGACATCCGGCCGGACTGCCAGCTCACGCACTGCCGCCACGGTGCCTTTCACCACCACCGCATTGACCAGCCAGTGCGGAGTGTAGCCCAGAATCGTGTTGTTGGCTTTGTTGCTCGACAGAGCTTGCAGCAGGTCGGCTTGAGATTCTCGCGACAGCTGCTGCAGGCTGCCCACGATCAATTCGTGGCGCTGACCATAACCAGCCTTGTTGGACCGCAATTGCTGGTCCAATTGCGGCACGTCGACCTGCTCCCGCATGACGACCAACACCTTGACGATGTCCTGGTCACCCATGGACTCAAGCTGGCGTACCAAACCGGGCGCCATGGTGCCACCTGCGGCCGGCAATGCGACCAAAAAGCCACACAATAGCAATATAAGCATGAATAAATGGCGACTAACGAGCAAGGCAGACCTCGGCGAAATGCTCAAGAAAAAGGAGCTTGTATCATTATACGCCATCGCGAGGGCGTTGGGAAGAGGGTCAGCCGTGAGCGCCTAGGGCGAACTGCGGCGCAACAACAACATGGTGATGTCGTCGCCGACCGGTTCGTCGCCGCGGAAATCGACCAATTGCTGCTGCAGTTTATTGCTGAGCGCTTCCAGATCATTGCCGCGTTCATCGATCAGGAATTGTTCAAAACGTTCTTCGCCGTATTCATCTTCGTCCCGTTCGCCGCGCTGGGTCTCGGGAATGCCATCACTGTACAA
>JADGEP010000107.1:0-9688 GCA_016744275.1 Candidatus Krumholzibacteriia bacterium
CCCCGCCACCGTCGCAAACCCACCGGTCATCAGCGCATTGAGCTCCGACATCGTCATCTTTGATAAATACGGCTTGACCACCAGCGGCGCTTCGGTCTGGCCGACAAATATGTTGGCCGCGCAGCTGAGGGACTCGCTGCCGCTGGTGCCCATGGTGCGGCGCATGATCCAGGCCACACCCATGATGATGCGCTGCATCAAGCCCAGGTGGTAGAGCAGGGCCATCAAACTGCTGAAGAAAATGATCGTCGGCAAAACATGAATGATGAATACCGTGCCGATGGGCATCAGTTCGCCGCTGACGGAGTTCGTCACCTGCAGGTATCCGGCCTCGGGGTTGGCATTGGCGACGATGTCAGGAGTGGTGCGGTAGAGGTTGCCCCACAAAAAGGAAGCGCCGGCGTCCGTGAAGCTGAGCAGGCGGGTCACGAAGGTGCGGGCGGCCCCAAAGCCGGCTTGGCCCCAGGGCGTGCGCAATAGAATGACGGCCAGGATGAATTGCAGACCGAGGCCCCAGCCGGCGACTCGCCACGGGAAGCGGCGGCGGTTATTGCTCAAGGCCCAGGCGAGGGCCAGCAGCACGAAGATGCCAAATATGGAGATGAGGTTTTGCACGAAGTTGGCTCCAAGGACAAAGGGTGTCGAATGATCCTGCAATTATTGGTGAAACCTGGTTGAGGGTCCACTGTGTTTTTCAATTGATCGAATTTACCCCATCTTCACTCAGCCCTAACCGGATCTTGATGCCCCCATCCTAACGTGCGTGCGAACCGAAAGCTCTGACGCTGTTTTAGCTGCTCTCCAGCCCGAAGGATGGGTTCGATGCATAAGATCTCGCGTGCGATGATCCTGATTTTCAGCCTGGTGTTCTCAAGTGCGGCCCTTGCGGCCTCTGAGGGCACTCTACGCGGCGTGGTGCTGGATGACGAGTCCCTCGAAGCACTCATCGGGGTAGATGTCGTACTGGTCGGAACCGGCCATAAGGCCATGACCGATCTTGAGGGCCGGTTTGAGATCACCGGATTGCGGCCAGGCATATATGACCTGCGGGCCACCTATCTCGGCTACAGCGCAAAATTCGTGGCACGGATCGAGGTGCCGTCCGGTGGTGTCGCAGAAGTCGAATTGCGACTCGAGAGTTTTCGTGCCCACGAGACCGACGATATGGTGATATCGGCCAACCGGGTGATGAATACCGACAATGCATTGATGGCCAGTCGTAAACAGTCTTCCGTGATCGGCGATGCTATCAGCGCCGCAGAGATCTCCCGTTCACCCGATGGCACCAGCGGTGATGCCCTGAAGCGGGTGCCGGGATTGACTGTAAATGGCGGCAAGTATGTGTTTGTGCGTGGAGTCACCGACCGTTACAACGTGACGGAAGTCAACGGAGTGACGATGAGTGGAACGAATGTCGACAAGGACCGCAAGAGCTTCAACTTCGATATGGTGCCAGCCAATCTCTTGGCCAACGTGGTGGTGATCAAATCGGCCACGCCCGATTTGCCCGGCGACTTCAGTGGCGGCCTCGTGCGCATTTCAACGCTGGAGTTTCCCGAGCAGGCCACGACTTCGTTGGGCATTTCTTCGGCATTCACCAGCGGCACCACCGGCAAGGACTTTCGCTACGACAACCAGCAGGGCCGTCGAGACTGGCTGGGTGTTGACGACGGAGGCCGGGATTTCCCGCGGGATTTGCTCGAACACAGCGTCTTGCAACCGGGCAATGGCACCCGCAATCAGGAATTGGCCCGGGCACTGCCCAACCGCTGGAGCAGCACCACGAAAAGCGCGCCGCCCCGGTTGAACGCCAACATGTCTCATGGCAATCGCAAGAACCTTTTGGGAGGGCAATTGGGGTACATGGCTGCGGCATCGTATCGCAACAAGTTTGAATTTTCCGATGAGAATGAAAAGCGGGAGGTGGACCCGGTCGCTGGTGGTGTCACTCTGGATGCCGAAGGCGAATCGTCCCACACCCAGGTCACGTGGGGTGGCTTGGCCAATCTGTTCTGGCGCAAAGGCAGGCACCGTGTCGGCCTGACGAACAACTACAATCACGACGGCACCGGCGATGTGACCCGCCTGCAGGGCAAGGACAGCGACAAGACATTTTTCTGGCAGACGCTGGAATGGCAGGAGCGCGACCAGTTTGTTTCCAAACTTGATGGCAAGCACCAATTGCCTGGCCCCCGCAACGGTCTTGATCTGAGCTGGCAGGCCTTCTACGGTGAATCCCACGCGGTGGAGCCGGATCGCCGATTCCTGAGCTACAACGATGATCGCGAAACCCCGGTCATGGACGAGAACATGCGCACCTGGACCTGGTTGGACGAGTACCGTCGGGGCTATTCGTTGGATCTGGCCTGGTCTCCGGCCGAGGACGACTACGAAAAACAGTACAACCCGGAGTTCAAGATGGGGTACAGGCAGGACAGGCGGGTCCGCTATTTTGATGTGGAGGCGTGGTACACCACACCGACCTTTCGCACCGACGGGGCTTTGCGGGTGTTGGGGCCCGACGAAATTTTTGCGCCGGAAAACTACAACGAGGTTTCCGATCCGAGGCGGGGGGCCGGTTGGGAATTTGCCCAGGATGATATCAACAGCGGAATATACAACGCGGAACACCACCTGAAGGCTTGGTACGCCATGGCCGATATTCCCTTCGAGTTTTTGCAGGAGGACTTGCGGTTGACCGGTGGTGCCCGAGTTGAAGAATCAGATCAGTTCGTCGAAACGACCCCGAGACGGTCGTTTCCCGCCCAGCGAGATACGGCCGAGGTGGCCAATCGAGACGTGTTGCCCTCCGTTTCCCTGACTTGGTTCTACGACGAGCGCACCAACGTGAGGGTGGGTTTCTACGAATCGGTGAATCGGCCCGAATTTCGTGAATTGGCTCCGGTCAATCGGCGCAACTTCAAGACATTCCAAAACGAATTGGGCAATGCTGATCTCAAACAGGCCAACATCAAGAACTACGATCTGCGCCTCGAGCACTTCCCCGACTTTGGCGAAGTCCTGGCCGCCAGCGTTTTCTACAAGGACATCAGCAATGCCATTGAAGATACGCTTTACATGGCGCCAGAGCGCGCGGTCGCCAGTTGGGCCAACGCCCCGGAGGCGCGCAATTGGGGTTTCGAGCTGGAAGTTCGCCAGAAATTGGGCCACACCTCCTGGGCGGACAATTTTGCCGTTTCGGCCAACTACACTCGAGTGTGGTCGGAAGTGCCCTACGTCGATCCTCTCGACGACCAGGAACAGTTGAGAACCTTGCATGGCCAGGCCCCCTGGAGTGTCAACGCTGGTTTGATCTACACGACCGACGATGGCCGCACCACTGCCAATTTGCTGTACAACAAGGTGGGGCGTCGGTTGGACAAAATTGCCGATTTCCGCTTTCTGTACGTGTACCTTGAGCCACGCAACAAGTTGGATCTGGTGCTCACCCGCAAACTGGGAACTCACTACCGGTTGAAGGCGGCGATCAAGGATATCATGGCCGAGGATACGGTCTCAACCAGCGGTTCGGAAGAAAATCCCTATGAGTATTCACGCCTTAGCGAAGGCACTGAGTTTTCACTTTCCCTATCAGGGCGATTCTGAACCGCGTCCCTAACAAAGCGCTCACACTTTCCTGACTCAGATTGAATTCACCCCTCATCAGAATCCAACATTCGACCACTAGAATTTGTCTTGTCGCTGCTGGAGCACAGGACAGTTCGAATCTGGGCACGAGAAAACTTTTGATCAGGCCAGGATGATTCGATACCCCCTTGCAACCGGCCGACAGGAATCCGAGCGGACCAACAGAGATACGTGGATCCCGGTGAAGCAGGCGTAGGCTGCGTCGCCAACCGAAGATCCCGTCTCTGCCCGCCGGAGACCAACGCCCTTTCCACTACAATGACCGCACTTGACACGTGGTAACGCAGAACGCGTCGGCTGACGCGGGTGAAAAGGCTTCGGGGGCGGATGCCCGAGAGGGATCCGCCTCCCTCAAAACAAGCAACCCAGAAGAGGATTCAACTCATGAAAAAGTTCACGCTCCCGGCCCTGCTCGGGCTGATGATCATGGCCGCCGCCCTGCCCGCATCCGCCACCTGGGTGGGAACGGCTGACCTCGGCAATATCGACATCGACCCGCTGGCTCCCTACAATCAGACCGGCGTGCGCACCCTGAGCGCCGACACACTCTACACTCTGCACGGCCTGTACTACATTGAGTCCGGCGCCGAGATCATCATTCCGGCTGGCACCATTATTCAAGGCGTGCCTGCGGCGACTCTGGTCGTCAAGCCTGGCGGCAAGATCTACGCCGAAGGCACCAAGTTCAAGCCCGTCATCTTCACCAGTAGCGAAGCTCCCGGCAACCGGTTCCCCGGTGACTGGGGCGGCATCGTGATCCTGGGCAACGCGCCCGTGAACAAGACCAACCCCCTGATTGAGGGTGGCATCATCGAAGGCAGCTTCGGTGGCACCAACCCGACGGACAACAGCGGTACTTTCACTTATTGCCGGATCGAGTATCCCGGCTATCGCTTCCAACTGAACAACGAGATCAATGGCCTGACTCTTGGCGGCGTCGGCTCCGACACGGAGATCCATCACGTCCAGGTCAGCTACAGCTTCGACGACAGCTACGAGTGCTTCGGTGGAACGGTTGATCTGCATCACATCGTGGCCATCGGCGGCACCGATGACGAGTTCGACACCGACTTCGGTTACCAAGGCCGCATCCAGTTCGGTTTCGCGATGAAGGACCCCGACTTCTCCGACCCGACCGGTTCCAGCAATGGTTTTGAATCCGACAACGACGGCTCCGGTTCCAGCGCCTGGCCGCAGACCCACCCTGTCTACAGCAACATGACGGTGATCGGCCCTCAGTACGTCGGCCCGCTGCCTATTGGCAACACCTTCAGCAGTGCCGGTGTCATCCGTCGCAATAGCCGCACCAGCATCTTCAACTCCGTGATCGCCGGTTACCCCAAGGGCATGTCGATTCGGGACGCTTCGCAGACCCAGGCAAGCATGGACACGCTGCGTTTCTTCCACAATGAAGTCACGGGCAGCTCCGAGCAAAGCCCGGGCAATATCCACGACACCGGTCGCTGGCCGATGGTCGGGACCTGGTTCATGGCTCGCGCCAACCAGGACACCTTGCCCCGCGCCGAGTCGGCAGTCGGCCTGGGTGCTTCGATCAGCCTGACCAACCCGATGCCCATCCCGCAGGCGGGTTCGGTTCTGATCGGTACGGCCGACTGGACCGACAGTTACCTGGCCGACTCCTATTTCCAGCCGACAACCTACCGCGGCGCGTTTGATCCGGCGCTGCCGATGAACCGCCAGTGGACCGCCTACTGGACAAACTTTGATCCCCAGAACACCGACTACTCGCTGGCCGCTTCAGGCGTGGAAAACACTCCTGCCCGTAGCGTTGCTCTGAACAACTACCCCAACCCGTTCAACCCCGCGACAACCATCAGCTTCAGCGTGCCGCAAGCCGGCAACGTTGTGGTCGAGGTTTTTGATGTGCGCGGCCGCAAGGTCAGCGAAATGTTCAAGGGCGCTCTCGAGGCCAAGGACTACTCGCTGAACTTCAATGGTGAAGGCCTGTCCAGCGGCACGTACTTCTACCGCGTGACGGGCAACGGATTTTCCGCAACCGAGAAGATGCAGCTGGTGAAGTGACAACTCGGAATATGCAGCCTTGACGAACTCTGGCTGTGGAAGATCCGGACCTGGGCCGCCGTTTCAAGGGAAACGGCGGCCCTTTACGAGTTTTGACGGTTTTTTCGCCTTCCGGAAACCAACTCCTAACAAAGGAAGGATAACTTGGCCATTGACCAAACCGGCCGTGGGGCTGGCTCTCGCTGCCATGGAATTCAGAAAGGCAACAGAAATGAAGCGTCTATTCCCGGTTGTTTGTGTCCTGCTCGGCTTGTGGGCCGCACCGGCGGCCAAAGCCCAGGATCAGAACTCCACCGAGATTGAAAAAAAGGCTGCCGAGACCGTCGCTGTAGCCAAAGAAACCCAGGCTGGCCTGGATGGCTGGTCCGCCGAACGGCAGGCCCTGGATGTCCGGTATCGCACGGCCAAGGCCAACATCGCCTATCTGCAGGAACGCTTGGCGCGCAAGCAGGAAAAAGCTGCTGCCCTGGACAACAAGGTGACGGAATTGGACCGGCGTCTGACCGAATCAGTGCGCCTCGAAGCGGTGATTCAAGACACGCTGGATGTGGTGCTCGGCCAATTGACTGAAGTGGTCGCCAATGATCTGCCCTTCCTGTCGAATGAGCGTGAGGATCGCCTGGCGAATCTGCGCGCCGTGATGGCCTCGCCGGACCTGGCTCCAGCCGAAAAATTGCGCTCCCTTTTGGAGGCCCTGCTCATCGAGGCGCAATACGGCGAAACGGTGGAAGTGCAGCCGGGCACCATTGTGGTCGACGGCCGCGGCGTGCACGCGGACATCCTGCGCATCGGTCGGTTGGCGATGTTCTGGCGCAGCCCCGACGGCAGTCGCATCGGGACCTGGGACGCGGCAACAAGCACCTGGGTCGAGTTGCCCGGCAAGTACAACCGGGTCGTATCGCGGTCCATGGAAATGGCCACCCGCATGCGCCCCACGGAACTGGTTTCATTGCCGCTCGGGAGGATCATCCGATGAACACCTCACCACAAAAACTGGGGCTTTTGATGCTCGTTTCAATGCTGTTGATGACAGCGGTGACAGCCCAATCCCAGGACTTGCGCGACGCCTACCGCAAAGCCGAAGTTGACCGCGAAGCAGCGGCCGAACGGGCTGCCGAAAAAGAAGAAGTGATCCTGGCCAACCGGGTGCGCCTGGAGTCTGCGGTGATCCAACTGGAAGCCGAGAAAGAGGAACTGGAGAAGCAACTGGCCGCCGTCGAGGCCCACTTGGTGGTTCAGACCGAGCGCGAAGCAAGTTTGACGGGCCAATGGGAAAGCCATGAGTTGGATTTCCGCGAGATCTCCGGCAACGTGCGCTTGGCCGCCCGCGACCTCGAAACGATGCTGCACCAGTCGCAGTTCACGGGCCTGCGGAGTGGGCGCGTGGACCAGATCAGCCCCTTGCTGGACAAGGGCTACTTCCCGGGGATTGATGACATCTCGGGCATGGTGCGCATCGTTTTTGATGAGATTGCCATGTCGGGCGAAGTGGGGCTGCACCAAGCCGAGTTCATCAGTCGTGACGGTGCCGAAGTGACGGGCCAGATCCTGACGATGGGCAAGTTCATGGCCGCCTATGAGCTGGGCGATGAACGGGGTTACCTGAACTGGTCGCCCGAAGGTGGGCGGTTTTACGCCATGACGGATTTGCCTGGAGGCAATATCGGCCGCAATCTGAACGGGTTCATGAAGGGCGAACGGGAAGTGGTGCCCTTTGATCTGTCGGGCGGCAGTGCCCTGAGGCAGATATCCCACAAGACAAACCTGATGGACCAGATCCGCGGCGGTGGGCCCATCGTCTGGCCTATCGTGGGGTTGGCATTCGGCGCGCTGCTGATCGTCCTGGCTCGCGTGGTGTATTTGAACCGGATCCACGCCAACACTGATCGCTTCATGGGTGAAGTGAATGATTTCGCGGCCACGGGGGACTGGGCCGCTGCCGAAGATCTGGTGTCCCGGCACAAGCGCGGCAAGTCGCCGGTGATTGCGGTGATCAAGGCCGGTTTGGCGGTGCGGGACAAGGGCCGTGAAATCCAGGAAAGCGTTCTGCAGGAAGCGATCCTGCACGAGATGCCCAGAGTTGAGTCGGGTCTGTCGGTGCTGGCGGTGTTTGGCGCCGTGGCGCCCTTGCTGGGTTTGCTGGGAACAGTCACCGGCATGATCAACACGTTCCGTGTCATCACCCTGTTTGGCACCAGTGATCCCAAGCTCATGTCCGGCGGTATCAGCGAAGCCCTGATCACCACCGAATTGGGCCTGATGGTGGCCATTCCGATCATGCTGGCTCACACCTTCCTGTCGCGGCGCTCGGATCACATCATCGGAGATATGGAAGAGAGGGCCGTGCAGATGATCAACATCATCCAGATCCGCAATGAAGAATTGGTTTTGGCCGCCGGCGGGTCACCTGATGAAAGCAGGTAGATTGTGAACGAGATCGCCGTACGGGATTGGCTGTGGGCATCGTGGGATTACCTGCTGCAGGGCGGTTGGGTGATGGTTCCCATGGTGGTCGCCTCGGTGGCCAGGTGGGCGCTCATTTTCGAACGCTCCCGCACCTATCGGCGTTTGGGCGGCAGTGATATCGGTGCAGTGGATGCTCTTTGGGCCGTGGATGCCAATGAAATTCCGCAAGGCGGACATGGCCTGCGTTGGACACTGGTGCAGCGGTTCCTGCAAGGCCGGACGGGGCGAGTGAAGATCGACGAACTGGTGCTGCAGCAAGCGACCGAACGCATGCGCAAGTCCTTGCACCGGCGCTTGGCCGTGATCGCGGTGTTGGCCGGGATCGCCCCCTTGTTGGGATTGCTCGGCACGGTCCTGGGCATGATCCAGACCTTCGAAGTCATTGCCCTGTTTGGAACCAGCAATGCCAAGGCCATGGCCGGAGGCATTTCCGTGGCTTTGGTCACGACGCAGACCGGATTGCTGGTGGCCATTCCGGGACTCTTTATCAGCGGCGCCCTCTCTCGACGCGCCGGTCGGCTTGAAAGCGCCTTGGATGAATTTTCGCTGGCCCTGCAAAGGGCCATGAACGATACGGGACCTTCAGGAGATGGTCCTGATTGGCCCGCTCCGAAAGCCATGGAGGCAGCCTCATGATCAACGTTCGCAACACCCGACGCGGTGGCAAAGACAAAGTGGACATCAATATGGGACCCTTGGTGGACATGGTGTTTCTATTGCTGATTTTTTTCGTGGTGACCACCAGTTTCGTCAAGGAGTCGGGCATCGATGTCTCGCGTTCGAGCGCGGCGACGGCAGAACTGAAAGAACGTGGCACGGTGATGATCGGCATTTCGCCCGAAGGCGATGTGTATTTTGACGGCAAAAAGGTGGATGTGCGCAGCGTGCGCGGCCTGGTGGAACGGGCTTTGGCTGAAGATCCCGAAGGTGGAGTGGTCGTGGTGGCCGATAAATCGAGTGAGACTGGAGCCGTGGTCGGGGTCATGGACCAGTGCCGCCTGGCTGGTGCAAAAAACGTGAGTCTGGCCGCCAAGCGGGAAGCGGAATCCGGATGACAACGCTGGCCCAGCATTCGAACCTCCCGAAATGGCGTTCGTTTCTCACGAATTCCAGTCTGGTTGTGGCGGCCATACTGGTGAACGCCGTGTTGTTTGCCTTGGCGGGCTATCTGACGACCCAGCAACGAACCGTGCAGGACATCAGCGACCCCGTGGGAGTCAGTCTTGTCAATCTGGCCCCACCCGAACCGCCGAAGCAGGAGCAAGTGAAAGAACCCGAGGCGCCGCCACCACCACAGGAGAAGCCGGACTTTGCTCCGGACCTGGTCCAACCGGCCATTTCGGGAGCGAACATGGGGGGTTTGACTGTGAATATCGATATGGGTGGGCTGTCGCGGCAGGAGGATCCGTCGGATATGATTTTCGATTCGGTGGACCTCGACCAGGCACCCCAAGCGGTGGCGAAAGTGCCGCCGGCTTACCCGTACCAGGCCCGTGAACGCGGAGTTGAAGGCTATGTGGCCGTGAAATTC
>JADGEP010000107.1:9698-10335 GCA_016744275.1 Candidatus Krumholzibacteriia bacterium
TGCGTGAAGACGGATCGGTCGGCAACGTGAATGTCCTCAAGGCCAAGCCCGAAGGCTATTTCGAAGATGAAGTGAGGCGAGCTTTGCCGCGCTGGCAGTTTCAGCCAGGACGGATTGGCGGCGAGCCGGTGGCGTCGTGGGTGGTCACAACCCTGAGGTTTGACCTGAACTAGGAGAGTCTGATGTTCAAGAACCTGCTCAAAGTGTCGGTGGAATGGATTCTGCCCTGGGCGATCGGTGTCGCTCTGATCTGGTTTGTGGTCATGCCCGTTGAAGCGGCAGAGATGGCGGACCGTGAGCCGGATTCCGCTCTTTCCGAAAACCTTTACGATATGGCCGAACTGCCACGCAAGATCCGCAAGGTCGTGTTCCGGGCGGCGGCTTATGGCAAGCGCAATGAGCACCAAAAAGCCGTCGCCTTGTTGACCACCCATTTGCGCGAACATCCGGACCAGGACCACAGCCTGTTGCGATTGCACCTGGCTCAGAATCTGGCCGATCTGGACCAGGCCGCCTTGGCCAAGGAACACTACCGAAAGTCGGTCATGATGCAACCGCGCCTGGATCGCGGTTGGTTTGGATTGGCCGACACGGCGTACGACCTGGAAGACTTTGCAACAGCCGGCGGGGCCTTTGC
>JADGEP010000108.1 GCA_016744275.1 Candidatus Krumholzibacteriia bacterium
AGGCCTTTGCCGCCCAGAGTGTGGCTGTGGTCCGCGAATTGGAGTTGGATGATGCGACGGTCAACGTGAACGGCGGCGGCGTCAGCCTTGGGCATCCCATTGGTTGTTCAGGAGCCCGCATCCTGGTCACGTTGCTGCACGCCATGGAAGATCGCGGTGTTGCCAAGGGCATCGCCAGCCTGTGTCTCGGTGGTGGCGATGCGGTGAGTATGGCCATCAGCCGTCCGTAATTTTTACAGACCTTTGGAAAGGATCACGACATGAAGGTTTCGGTAATCGGCGGCGGCACCATGGGCAACGGCATCGCCCAGGTTTTTGCCCAGTTTGGCCACGAAGTCAATTTGATCGACGTCCAACAAGACCATCTGGACCGCGCCCTGGGCACAGTGGAGAAAAATCTGGGGCGCATGGTGAAGAAGGAAAAAATCAGCCAGGACGACGCCACCGCAACCCTGGGCCGTTTGCGCGGAGTGGTGGGCCTGGAGAACGCGGCGGACAGCGACCTGGTCGTCGAAGCGGTGTTCGAGAATTTTGACGTGAAAAAAGCCATCTTCACCAAGTTGGATGAAGTGTGCAAGCCGGGAGCCATCCTGGCCTCGAACACGTCGAGCATCAGTCTGACCAAGATTGCCGCGTGCACCAAGCGTCCGGAATCTGTCATCGGCATGCACTTCATGAACCCGGTGCCGATCATGAAGCTGGTCGAGATCATCTGCGGCCAGGCCACGAGCAACGAGACCTTGGCTGCGGTCACCAAGATGGCCGAAGAGCTGAACAAGGTGCCGGTCACAGTGCAGGACTATCCCGGATTCATCGCCAACCGCCTGTTGATGCCCATGATCAACGAAGCGGCCTACAGCCTGATGGAAGGTGTGGCGACCAAGGAAGCCATCGATACTGTGATGAAGCTGGGCATGGCTCATCCCATGGGGCCCTTGACTCTGGCTGATTTTATTGGCCTGGATATCTGCCTGGACATCATGGAAGTGCTCTATGAAGGCTTCGGCGACAGCAAATATCGCCCCTGTCCGTTGTTGCGCCGCATGGTGGACGCCGGGCATCTGGGACGCAAAAGTGGCATGGGATTCTACGACTACTCTTAAGGAGCGGCACCGTGATTTTCGAACTGAACGAACAACAGCGCATGATCCGGGACATGGCGCGGGACTTTGCCGCCCGTGAAATTGCTCCCATCGCCGCGGAGATCGACGAGCACGAGCGCTTCCCGGCCGAGATCGTCAAGAAAATGGGCGAACTGGGTTTCATGGGCATGAACGTGCCGGAAGAATTTGGGGGCTCGGCTCTGGACAGCGTGTGTTACGTGCTGGCCATGGAAGAAGTCAGCAAAGCCTGCGCATCGTGTGGTGTGATCATGTCGGTGAACAACAGCCTGGTTTGTTGGCCGTTGGAAACCTACGCCACTGATGAGCAGAAAAAGAAGTGGCTGACGCCGCTGGCCAGTGGCCAAAAGCTGGGGGCGTATTGCCTGAGTGAGCCGGGTGCAGGTACCGACGCGGCGGCCCAGAGCACGACGGCCAAACAGGACGGCGATCACTGGGTCATTAACGGGATGAAAAATTTCATCACCAACGGTGCCAATGCTGACATCCTGATTGTCTTTGCCCAGACCAATCCCGAGCTGAAACACAAGGGCATCCGGTCCTTCATTGTCGAAAACACGGCGGATGGCTTTTCGATCATTCGCAAAGAGGAAAAAATGGGCATCCGGGCTTCGGATACGGCCCAGTTGGCCTTCGACAATGTGAGGGTGCCGAACGATCAGGTGTTGGGTGGCGAAGGCACGGGCTTCAAGATCGCCATGAGTACGCTCGATGGTGGGCGCATCGGTATCGCCAGTCAGGCTTTGGGTATCAGTGCGGCGGCCTACGAAGCGGCGCTGGCCTACAGCAAAGAGCGGGAGCAGTTTGGGCGACCTATTTCGGCCTTCCAGGCGATCCAGTGGAAGATCGCGGACATGGCCACGCGCCTGGATGCAGCCCGCTTGCTGACCTACCGCGCGGCGTGGACCAAGGATCAGGGCCAACGATACAGCGAAGAGGCGGCCATGGCCAAACTCTACGCCAGCGAAACCAGTCACTACATCACCAACGAGGCGGTGCAGGTGTTTGGCGGCAATGGGTATTCCAAGGAGTTCCCGGTGGAGCGCCATTTCCGCGACGCGAAAATCACGGAGATTTATGAGGGCACCAGTGAAGCCCAACGCATGGTGATCGCGACCATGGAGCTGAAGAAGTAGGCGACACGGGTTGATGCTTTTTCAGGATCAATTGTCTGGAGCCTCCCTGGGAATGTAACCCTGGGGAGGTTCTTTCTACGGCGGCCGGGTGCAGTTTGTTGACTCGAGTTGGCATGACCAAAAGACGCCAGCCGAACGTTGGCCGCGCCGCCGCCTTGGTGTTAGATTTCAGAGACTCAATGCTGTTTCCCACACGGCCCGACCGCTCCCCGCAATCAAGATTGGCAGAGATGAGCAATCCGACCATCAGCCAGCAAGAGGCACGGCGCCTGGCACTGCACTGCA
Organism: Candidatus Krumholzibacteriia bacterium; assembly: GCA_016744275.1. GTDB lineage: Bacteria > Krumholzibacteriota > Krumholzibacteriia > LZORAL124-64-63 > LZORAL124-64-63 > JAGRNP01. The sequence continues at coordinate 2,543 of JADGEP010000108.1, forward strand.
GTGGTTTGCTCGGCAATTCCAACTGGCCCAAGACCGTCAAGCGCAGCAACCATTCTGTTGAGGCAGCCGCCGCGGTGGCCCGCATGGGATATTTGCAACTCGATACCATCCCGATTTCGGGTGCCCGCAGTCATGGCCTGGTCCTGGCCAGTCGCTTGCCGAACTACCGCGCAGCCGATGCCGAAAACCTCCTGGGCGCCACCGATAGCCTGTTCGAATACTGGGGTCACGAGGTTTCGTGGCTGCCGCTCTCGCTCTACGGGGCGCTGGAGTTTCGGCGCCAGGAGTTTCACCACCTGCCGTGGTGGAGCGATATGGTCAAGGAGCATCCCCAGTGGGTAGAAGAAATCATGAGCCGCATTGAAGATGAAGGCCCGCTTTGCAGCCGGGACTTCAAGGGCGATGTCGCCGATGGGTCCTGGTACAGCCGGCCTTCACGGCGCGTCCTGGCAGCGCTGTGGTCATCGGGGGAATTGGCGGTGCACAATCGGATTGGATTTGAACGCCATTTTGATCTGACGGAGAGGGTCATTCCGCTGAAAGATTGCCCGGCCCTGCCGGAAGCGGAGGGCGTGGCGTTGCTGTTGGAGTCCGCCGCGGCACTGCACGGGTGGGCCACGCCCACAACTCTTTGCGAGACCTATCGGCTGCGCCGCAACCGCCACGCCGTAGCCGAGGCTTTGGCGATGCTTTTCGAGTCGGGTCGGCTGCAGCTCTGTGATCTGGTCACCCAGGACGGCCAGCGGGTGGCCGGAACGATTCGCCCTGAAGACCTGGAAAGCGCGGCGACCCTGACTGGTGCCCGGGGCCCAAGAGGTGTCCTGCTTTCGCCTTTTGATCCCTTGGTCTGGGACCGGAAGCGGGCAGCGCTGCTGTTTGGCTTCGAGGCGATCATGGAATTTTTCAAACCGGCGGCCCAGCGCCAATATGGTTATTACTGCTTGCCGGTTTTATCGGGTGAACATCTGGTCAGCCGGGTGGACCTGCGAGCTGACCGCAAAGGCGGCACCTTCGAAGTCCTGGCTCGTCATGATGTGGCGGCCCATGCCCAACGGGCCGCTGGGGCTTTGCCTGTGGCTTTGGCCCGGCATGAAAAAGCGGTGGGTCTGCAGTTGCAATAGCCTCTTTCAGCCTCAATTCCGTAGCCTGCACCACCTGCTCGGCCTCACGCCTACAGTATTGGCAATAGCCCGGGAAATCATTGGGGAACGATAATATCTCATATTTGTGGCCGGCGAGTTGTCCGGTGGCCGGCCCATTGATCTGTGACTATCGTGAAAAAACAGAACAGCATCCACTGAATCCGAAAGGTGCCCCATGACTCTCACCGCATTCAACTACCTCATCTTCGTGCGTGCCGAACCGACTGAGGTTTGGGCCGGATTGACCGCACCTGAGTTCACCCGGCAGTATTGGTTGCACGAGAATGTATCGGATTGGAAAGCCGGTGCGCCATGGGAACATGTCAGCATAGGCTCCGAGCGCCGGGTCGACATCGCCGGCAAAGTGGTGGCCAGCGAACCCGGCAAGTTGCTGGAGTTGACCTGGGCCCAGCCCGATAAGGACGATCCGCCCTCACTGGTCCGCTTCGATTTGGCCGAACAGAGCGGATGGCCCGGCGGGCCATGGACCGAAGTGCGTTTTGCGCACACGGAATTGATCAAGGATTCTGAAATGCACACGAGCGTGAGTTGGGGCTGGCCGGCGGTTTTCTCCGGGCTCAAGACTCTGTTGGAGTGCGGCACGCTCGAGCGTTGATGGCGGCCGCTTTGGGGGCAGGTTTTCCTGTGCAGACAGATTTATCGTGTTAATATGCGACTTTCCGCAGATGGTCGCGGCGCTGTGGCCTGTCCTGTAAGTATTCCCATCTCTGGAGAGTGGCATGAATTTCGAGCTCAACGAAAACCAAAAGATGTTCCAGGACATGGTGCGCGATTTTGCGAACCAGGAGATCGCCCCGCTGGCTCACCAGATGGATGTGGAAGGGGACATGCCTGAAGAGCTCATCGACAAGATGCGGCAGAATGGTTTTTTTGGCCTGACTTTTCCAGAAGAACACGGCGGCATGGGCGTCGATACACTCACCTACGGCCTGGTCATCGAGCAGCTCAGCAAGGCTAGCGCAGGTGTGAGCGTGATGCTGACGGTGCACAACAGTGTGGGGTCGTATCCGGTGGCACTTTTTGGCAGTGAGGAAGTGAAAAAGAGATACCTGCCACGCATGGCCGCCGGCGAAATCGCCGCCTTCTGCGTGACCGAACCTGGTGCCGGCAGCGACGCCGCCTCTCTGGTGACCACCGCTACCAAGGATGGTGACAGTTATCTCTTGAATGGCAGCAAGTGTTTTGTGACCAGTGGTTCGCGTGCGGCCTTCTATGTGGTGGTCGCGCGCACGCCCGGTACCGTGGGGCACAAGGATACCCACGCCTTCATCGTCGAACGCGACACGTCGGGTTTGTCGGTCGCCAAAAAAGAAGACAAAATGGGCTTGCGAGCCAGCGATACGGTGACCATCGATTTCGAAGATGTGCGTGTGCCGGCGGGCAACCTGCTGGGCGCCGAGGGCGAGGGCTTGCGGGTGGCCCTGACGGCCCTGGATGCCGGCCGTATCGGCATCGCTTTTCAGGCTCTGGGAATTGGCCAGGCCTGCCTCGAAGAATCGATAAAATACGCCAAGGTGCGCGAGCAATTTGGCAAGCCCATCTCGGCACAACCAACCATCCGCAACATGATCGCCGACATGGGCACCAGCCTGGAGGCTGCCCGCATGCTCAGCTACCACGCCTGCTGGCTGAAGGACAATGACCGGCCATTCACTAAAGAAGCTGCGATGGCCAAAGTGACGGCCACCGAGGCGGCGTGGAAGGCGGCCGACACCGCAGTGCAAATTCACGGGGGCTATGGTTTTTGCAAAGAGTACGCCGTAGAACGTTACTACCGCGATGTGCGGGTGACGCGCATCTACGAAGGCACCAGTGAGATCCAGCGCCTGGTGATCGCGCGCAAACTTTTGGCGGAGTACTAAAAAAGGTAGCGCTTCACCAACCAGGCCCAATTGAGGATCAACAAAAGGATCGCCAACCATCTGGCGGTCCTTTTTTCTTGGGCGGAAAGGGCCAGGCTGCGGCGCCAGGATGGCACCAGGGTCATGGCCAGGGCGCCACCGGCAATCAAGACGTACACCGCCGCCACCACAACGACCAGGGGATTGGCCGCCAGAGCTTCCAGCCAATGAGCGTGCACCAATCGGGTCGCAGCCAGAGTACCGCCACAGGTGGGGCAAGGCATGCCCGTCATGTCGCGCAGAGGGCAGTGCGCAATTTGCAGGATAAAATCGGGAGCCATCCGCACCAGCAGCAGGGCGCCGACCAACAGGGGGGAAATGGAGAATAGAATGAGGCGGGTCGTAGGCGAATTTTCAGGCACCAGTCTCATGGCGCCTCTCAGCTCAGGCCCAGCGCTACAGTCAGCACACTGGCGCCGACCATCGAGGCGCAGACCACTGTGGTCAGGATGACCGAAACCACAGCCCGCCAAGGGTCGGTCTCGTGAATGCTGTAGAGGCCAACAATGGTCACGACCAAGGACCAGACGACGCCAATGGCTCCGCCGCAGGCCGGGATCAGTGCCAGAATGCCAGCGGCTTCACCGTAGGTCGAGACCCGGAAGGTCGCTTCGAAACCCAGGCGGTTGCCGCCGACGAGCATGAGCACGCCGTGCATCAGTCCTGCCTTGATGAGCACACCGATGGCCATGGTGAAAGGGCTGGATACAAAGAACCCAAAAGCCACCATCGGGCCCTGGACAACATCTTCGAAACTGTCGGCGACGAACATCTGCAGGGAACTGCCGGCCAGGGACCACATCCAGGCAAAGAAGGAGCTGATGATGCCCAGAACCACCGCAAAATACAGGGGTTCCAGCAGCCCCACCTGGCTGGGCATGCGGTGGAAAAACTGACGGGGAGCGAGCAGGACGTCTTTGATGGTCAGGTAGAGGCCGTTGAGAAAGCCAAACCGTTCACGCCGTTCCCATGGGGGCAACAAAAGGCCTTCGGTACCGCCGGTGCCAAAGCCGTCGTCATAGGCGGAGCCTTGGCTGTCGTGGGGGTTGTCGTTGCCGGAGTAGGGAGTCATTGAGCCGCGGTCTCCGTTTGCCTGCCATCGGGCGCGTGTGGGTTCCAGATGTGGTTGGCTATTTAGTAGTACTGACGGTTCTTCTACGCAACTGTCGGATAAAACGTTGCAAGGAAATGTCCCGAACGGCGGCACAATGCCACAATTCTCCGTTTGTGGCAATAGCCAGCAAGGGATCACTCAAAACCTGTCACTTGAGGATTTCAGACTCGCCTTCGCTGCGCGCCACAAAAACCGCTCCACAACTGTCGCTCCACACATTAACTGCCGTGCGGCACATGTCCAAAATCGGGTCGATGGCCAAGATCATGGCCAATCCCTCCAGGGGCAGGCCCACGGCCTCGAGAATCACCGATATCATCACCAGGCCGGCCGCGGGAATGCCCGCCGCACCGATGCTGGCCAGCAGGGCGGTAAAAACGATCAGCAACTGGGCGCCAAAGCCCAACTCGATGCCGTAGGCCTGGGCGATGAACATGGCGGCCACACATTCGTACAAAGCGGTGCCGTCCATGTTGATCGTTGCGCCAAGGGGCAGCACAAAGCTGGTGACGCGATTGCTGACTCCGGCGTTTTTCTCAATGGTGTTCATGGTCAACGGCAGCGTGGCCGAAGAGCTGCGGGTCGAAAATGCCGTCAGCAGGACTGGCGCCATCACTTTGGCGTGGCGCAGGGGCGATACCCGGCCGCCAAATCTCAATAGCAGAGGCAGCACGATGGCCGCGTGCAGTATCAAGGCGCCCAGGACGGTCAAGCCATAGCGAGCCAGGGGCGCGAAGGCAGCAAAGCCACTGCCGGCGGTGGTCTTGGCCATCAGGCCAAAAATGCCAATGGGCGCTGTGGCGATGACCCAGCCGGTGATCTTCATCATGGCGGCAAAGAGGCTTTCCCAAAAACCCAGCTGGGCGGATTTCTGGTTGTTTGGCAAGCCCGTGATGGCGATGCCCAACAACAGGCAGAAGAAGATCAAGGGCAGCATCTGGCCGTCGGCTGCCGCGGCGACGGGATTGGAGGGGATCATCCGCTGCAGGATCATCACGATATCACCGGCGCTGTGCCCCTCAAGCTTGGCGGCCAACTCGGGCGAGGCCTCGGTCAGGCCCATGCGTTGCCCGACTGCCACGCCGTTGCTGAGACCCGGTTGCACGAGGTTGACCAGGATCAGACCCATCAGAATGGCCATCAGGCTGGTGGTGATGTACCAGCCGAAGGTTTTGCCGAACATTCGGCCCAGGCCACGGCTGGCGCCAACGCCGGCGACTCCCGAGATGATGGATCCGGCCAGCAGGGGCACGATGACCATCTTCAGTGCGCGCAGGAAAGTGGTGCCCAGGAAATCGAATACGGCGAAGGGGTGGATGCCGCCGGGCAGGCGGGTGCCTTCAGGCCAGATGAGACCCGCACCGACGCCCAGGGCCAGGGCGGTGAGGATCTGCCAGTGGAGGTTTGTCCGTTTCACGTGAGGTGCGCTCGCTTTCCCGGCAGGATGGGGCATTGATGAGATGGACCATGGCATATGCTTGGCCTTGGGTTGCAGTCTAGACTGCCCTGCGCGTGGACTCAAGGACCATCCGGTCGCAAATGGGCATGGCCATTGAGGCTGAAAGTGCTAATATGTTTCGGTTTCATGGAACGAACATCATGGGGGCCGCTTCCCTGGCTCCACCCTTCCCGGAGGATTGCATACATGCGTTGGACAGTTGCCAAGACCGGAGCGGCCGAAACCGCCGGTGACCTGCTCGTTTTTCCCGTGTTTCAAGTCAAAGACAAGGCGGATCTCAGTCCCATCACCTCGCTGACCGGTGGCCATGGCCCGGACTTGGGCCCGATCATCAAAAGTGGCGGGTTCAAAGGCGCCGAAGGCAGCCTCTTGCCTGTCTATTGCGGCGGCGTGAAAGCGGGCTGGACCTTGTTGGTCGGCCTCGGCAAATCCGAAGACGTGGGCTTGGAGACCATCCGCAAAGCTGCTGGTCATGTGGCCAAGCAGGCGCGCAAAATGAACGCTGCGCAAGTGCTGGTGGCGGTGCCGGCGACCGGAGCGGTGGCTTTTGATGACGAGAGCTTCGCCCGTTGTTGGGTCGAAGGTGGCGAGATGGCTCTTTCGCCCATCGGTGAAATGAAGACCGACAAGCCCAAAGGCAAGCTCACGCCCTCATCCTGGAAATTGCTGGCCAGTGCCGACCGCGTGGCGGACATGCGCCGTGGTGCAAAAGAAGCCGAGGCCTACGCGGCCGGTTGTCTCTTTGCCCGCGAGTTGGTCAACGCGCCCCCGAATGTTCTGACGCCCATTGCCTTGGCCGATCGCGCCAAAGCCATGGCCAAGGCCGAAGGCCTGACTTGCAAAGTCCTGACGGTGCCCCAGAGGAAAAAGCTGAACATGGGTGGTATCCTGGGAGTGGGGCAGGGCAGTCGCCAGGACCCGCGCCTGATCAGCATCCACTACAAAGCGCCCGGTAAAAATGGCAAGAAAGCGCCGTCGTTTGCCTTGGTTGGTAAGGGCATCACTTTTGATACCGGTGGCATCAGCCTCAAGCCCGGCGCCAACATGGATCTGATGAAAACCGACATGGGCGGATCGGCGGCCGTCCTGGGCGCCGTGATGATCGCCGCGCGCCTGAAGCTGCCGGTGAATATCCACGTGGTGGTGCCGGCGGCCGAAAACATGCCCGATGGCCTGGCCATCAAACCGGCCGATGTGCTGACGATGGCCAATGGCAAAACGGTGGAAGTGCTGAATACCGACGCCGAAGGTCGCCTGGTGCTGGCTGATGGTTTGTGGTATGCAGCTCAGGAGAAGCCCGACCACATCATTGACGCCGCCACCTTGACGGGCGCCTGTGTGATCGCCCTGGGCACGTATTTTGCCGGTGTGATGGGCAACAGTGGTGACCTGATCGATACGCTGCGTCAGGCTGGTGGCGAGACTCACGAACGGGTCTGGCCGCTGCCTCTGGTGGACGAATACAAGGATGAAGTGAAGGGCACCTGGAGTGACCTCAAGAACCTGGGCAATGGCCGCGAAGCGGGCGCCCAGACGGCGGCGGCATTTCTGGCCGCATTCGTGGACGAGGACACTTCCTGGGCTCACGTGGACATTGCCGGTCCGGCCCACACCAACGCGCCCCAGCCCACCTGCCCCAAGGGCGGCACGGGTTTTGGTGCGCGCTTGATTGCCCGGACCATGCAGATCCTTGGCTCCTGATCAGGACCTGGGTTTGGACGCCGCTGGCCAGACATCTGGCCAGCGGTTGTCGTCTCTGACACGGCGTCAACTGGCGGGCACGATCAGCGCCATGGCGACACCGGTGGTGCTCGGTCAACTCTCCCAAACACTGATGGGCCTGGTCGATACTTTGATGGTCGGCCGACTTGGTGAAACGGCCTTGGCCTCGGTGGCTGTGGCGACGTTGTTGTTCTCGGCCCTGGCCATGTCGATCAAGGCGATCGATGTGGCGGCACAAACGTTCACCGCCCGGCGGGTGGGCGAAGGCCGGGACAGCGAGGTGGGGGCCATCCTGGCCACTGCTTTGACGGTGTGCCTGAGTGTGGGCG
>JADGEP010000109.1 GCA_016744275.1 Candidatus Krumholzibacteriia bacterium
GTATCACGGTGTCGAGATCGCCGGCGGCCACCGCCCGGGTGCCGCGGTGCAGGGCATGCACTCCGGTGACAATGCCCTCGCTGATGCGCACGCCAAAAAAGACCGCGAAAATTTCAAAGATCAACCAGACCAGCGCCGCGATGGCGATCATCGCCACCACCAGCACATTGAGATTCGCTCCCTCGGACACAAATTCGGCGCTCAAGTCCTGCCAGCCCACCCGCAATTGGAAAAAGAGCGTGGCGGTATCAACCTTGCCCTCGTTCACGTACAGCACTTCGCGAAAAGCACCGCCAAAGTAGAGAAACTTGTGCCAAAAGCGGGCCTCCACGTTCGACGAATCGCGGTAGCTGACGCTCATCTTCTTGAAGTTTGCCAGCTCGGGAATGCTGCTGTCGCTACCGATCACGAAGTTGCCGTTGCTGGCATTGGTCGCCGTGGCCGTCAGGTCCAAACCCGTTTTGAGGATGTGTGAGAGCTCACGCAACGGGCGGGGCCCCACCTGCCATGCTTGAACCCGCGGTGTATCAGTGTCGAGTGCCTGCCAATGCATGAGCCACACGCGACCATCAGCCATGAAATAGTCGGTCGAATCGGCGTTCACCACAGCTGTGTGCTTGCCGCGCTTGACCCTTGCTTCGTCGGCAACCGCGCCGCGCATGCCCTGGCCCAGGGCAGCAATCCAGTCCGGCGCCGGCAATACCACCACCTCCGATTGGGCCGTCAATTCCCCATCCGGCCAAACAAAAGTGGTGTCAAACAGGGCGCCGCTCATGTCGGCCCCAGCCGCAGTCAAGGTGCGCCAACTGTCGAGCGTATTGTTCAACCGCGCCGCCCGAGCTCCGCCCAACGTGGTATAGAGAACGACTCCACCCAGCACAACCATCAACATCAGTGGCAAGACACCGATGAGAAAAGCACTGACGGCCAACTTGGGCCGCAGACGCAAAAAGTGCAGGCGCATATTGACGGCCAGATGGAAAAGAGACATTCCCCAGAAGCCGAATAAGGACCACACTGACCAGACACCCAGATTGCGGAAGACTTGCAATGTCGCCGATTCCGTCGGCACGCTCCACAAGCGTTGGGTCATCACCAGGGGCAGCAATATCACCAGCCCCAAACCAAAAGCGAGCGCCCGCCGCCGGTCAGAGATGTGCCTCCAGGTTCGGTAACGACGGAAGACCAGCATCAGGGCCGAAAACGCGATGGCCCCACCCATGCCTCCGTTGCCGGCAAACAGAACCAAGGCCAACGCACCAGCCACCACCACCAGCCAGAACCAACGCCCCCAGGTGTCCAACAACAGGAAGCGCACCGCCAAACCCCAGGCCACCGCCGCGAGCAGGCCTGTGACCACGTGGGTGGCGGCCGCCGGCAAACCGCCGGAACCCAAATGCAGATAGAGAGCCAAGGCCGCCAGGATCATCCCGGCCAGACTGAGCATCAGACATCGCCAGGCGGTCCCGGCCAAGGGTGATTGCAGTTCCTTCAACGGATATTGTGCTCCTGTTTGTAGGCGGCCCAATTCTCTTTCAGGTGGCAGAATTTTTCGAAACTGCCCGCTGTCAGAAATGGGTTGTTTGCTTTTTCATAGCCGATGGTCGAGTGGGGCATGGTGCCGTCGCCCCCAAAGTAGTCGTGTCCGGGCAGAACCATGGTCTCGGCCGGCAACCGCAGCAGTCGCTGCAGCGAATCGTATTGCTGACGGGCCGAAGAGCCCTTGAAATAGTCGCCGGTCCCGCCCACCTTGCCGCAGAAAAGAATGTCGCCGGTGACCAGGTACCCGTCCAGAAGATAACACATGTGGCCGGGCGAGTGTCCCGGCGTGGCCAACATCCGCAACTCGCAAGGCCCCAGACGGGCGGTGCCATTGTCCTGGGCCGCCTGAGCGCCCGGCACTTCGTCGGCACTGCCGGCGTGCACTTCAGCCCCCGTCAAGGACGTCAACTCCGCCAGACCCGCGATGTGATCGGCATGTCCATGCGTGACCAGGATGTGGGTGATCGTCAGGCCGGCGGTTGTCGCCAGGCGATGCAATTCCGCCGGTTCATATCCCGGATCAACCGCCGCGACTTCCCCGGATTGGGCATCACCCAACAGGTAGCAAAAATTGCGGTCGCCTCCCAGGTGAATCTGGTGGCAGACAATACCGGCGCTCGAAAGATCGTTCGTCACTCTGTGACCTCCGTAGTCTGAATAGGCCAGGATGATACCGGGTCAAAGGAACGCCGCCAAGTCCCGCCTTGCCCCGATGCGACAGGCGCCTTACCCTGAGGGCTCACAAATTCACTCTTTTCGGGAGATCGTGCCGGCATGACCAACCCTGCGAACAACCATCCCTTGATCCCTTCGTCCTTTGCCGCCGTGGACACCATCGTGCACCAGGTGATCGCGACCTGGCACCGGCTCGAAGCTGGTGTGGACGATTGGGATTCCTGCCTGGCGACCATTGCTCTGGATGAAGCCGAGGGTTGGGCCCGCACCACCGAGAAGCTTCAATTGATCAACACGTTTCAGTGGCACGAAGAAGACAAGAGTCGCGAGCACGGCGCTGGTGACAACGTCCTGGGCGCCATCAAACGCTCCATCGACGCCTCAAATCGCCGCCGGGTGCAAACCGTGGACCGCCTGGATGACCTGATATACACCGGATTGAAGGAATCTGGCAGCCTGAATGACGGTGCGACGCTCAATAGCGAATCGCCCGCCAGCATCATTGATCGCCTGTCCGTCCTGGCGCTCAAGGCCTACCACGTGAACGAGGCCCACGAGGCTTTGACCTCCGGCAGCCAGGACGCCCTGGCCATGCAAGGCCGCCTGGACACGCTCACAGAGCAATATGCCGATTTGGGCGCCTGCCTGGACCGCTTGTTGGCCGGCATCCGGGCCGGCGATGTGGGCCTGAAACTGTACCGTCAGGTCAAAATCTACAAAGACCCCGAAACAGGGCAAATGCGGGCCGATCTCGACGACTAATTTTTTTTCGCCATCCCCTCAGGTTCTGTGGCAGGCAGCCTCTTGCGCTCTCAGCAAAATATCTTAAGCTTTTATTGTAGACCTGAATTGTCCTATATCGCCGCAGTGCATTCCGGAGGAACGATCATGCGACTTGTCCCCAATCGGTTGACAATAGCCCTTAGCCTATGCTTGGCCCTGTTGGCCGGCCCTGTCATGGCAGCCAGCGGCGACGTGGGCACACCCGCGCCAGACTACGACTTGCAGATATTCCAGCTCGGCGGCGGCGGCGGCAATTTTGTGCTCAGCCAGCAGACTGGAAAAGTTGTCGTCATGTTTGTCGTGGGATATGGCTGATTCACTTGCACTCAATTGGCCCCCTGGATGGAGGCCCTCGTTAACACCTACCCTTCAGATCAAATTCAAGCCCTCGCCATCGACACCTGGGATGGCGGTGAGAACCAGGTCAACGTTTTTCAAGCCAACGCCGGGACCCAGTTCCCGATCCTGATGTATGGCGGCCAGGCAGGAATCCTCTCGGATTACAATTGCAACTACGACTATTTCTTCATCATTGGTGGGGACGGCATCATCAAATGGCGCGGCAAGTGGAACGAAGCGGACATGACCACCGCTATCGATGCCGCCATTGCCGAGTTGAGCCTGGCTCCGGTGGAAGATGTCCCGGCCAGTGGCCATCGCCTGTTGGCCAACTATCCCAACCCCTTCAACCCGATGACCCGCATTCCCTACGATCTGGCGCTTGATGGCGCGCAGGCGGGCAAGGTCGAGGTGCGCCTGGAAATTTTGGATGTCCGTGGGCGCCTGGTCAAAACCCTGGTTCAGGGTCGACAGGCGACAGGCCAACGCTATGAAGTCATGTGGGATGGCAACAATGAAGCCGGGCAGTTGATGTCCAGCGGAACCTATATGTCACGCCTGCGGATCGACGGCATCCCGCAGACGCGATTCCTGACGCTTATCAAATGAGACTCGTCATTTGAAGGTCGGTATACGCTTAGACTCTCGCCCAGGGCGACGGGAAACCGTCGCCCTGTTTTTTCACTTATTTCAAGAGGGTGAGCTTGAGGGTGTGCGAGTCGACCTCGCCCTTCACGACCACAAAATACATGCCCGAGCCCACATTGCGGCCCGAGCCGTCCAGCCCCTGCCACGCCACCACATGCTCCCCGGCGGCCATTGAACCATCCCACAGTTCACGAATCAACTCGCCCCGCAAGCCATACACCGACACGCGCACAGCCTGTGCCTGGCTCAACTGAAAGCTGATATTGGTGCGTGGATTGAATGGGTTTGGACTGGCCGAAACATTTTCGATATCCGGGCGCACTGAAGGCACTTCCGGCGACAGGGTAGCGCCACATGTGCTCTTGAACGCCCCGGGCACCGCGCATCCAGCACGCGCATCCAGCAGCAACGAACCTTCCTGCAGGCGCAATCCCTCGGCCACGAACGGATCGCGGGAACAGAACATGGGATCCTCGGCGTAGTTCTCTTCGATGTCCGTGATGGCACCCAGAGTAATCGTCCAATCACCTCGCGTATTGCCGTATAAATCGGTGCACCTGATTGAGGGGACACTGGCGCCGGTGACACCGATGCCGATGCCATCATTGAAGGCAAAAATCGAGTTGGAGATGAACGGTGAGGAATCGATGATGAGCATGCCTCCGCCCAGGATCGACGAGTAGTTGTCAGTCACCGTGACATGAGCCAGATTGACCATGGAGTTGGCAAAGCAAGCCACCCCGCCGCCAAAACGGGCGCCATTGCCAGACATCACCACATCCGCGACGCCCACGATGGCATTTTTGTCGGCAAAAACGGCACCGCCGTAGCCGATATCCCCCAAAGCTGTATTTCCCACCATCAGTGACGCCGCGATCGCCGCAGAGCCTCCCATACGCACACTCACCGCGCCGCCCCATTGAGCGGAATTGTTTTCAAAAATACATTCGGTGATCATGGGCGAAGACCCAAAACTCGCTTCGATGGCCCCGCCGCCGCCACTGGGCGCCCGATTGCCTCGAAATGTGCAGTGATCAATCGCCGGCGAAGAACCGGAGACCCGAATCGCGCCGCCATGGGCCTCGGCCGTATTGTCGACAAAGACGCAGTTTTCAACCCTCACCGAGCTGCGGCTGATGAAGACCGCCCCGCCACTCTGCTCGTAGCTGTTTTTTCCTACAGCCTGGGCATTGCGAAAAGTTAGGTTGGAGAGGGTCGTCGAGTCAGAAACGCTTTCGATCAGCAGGATGCGCCCCAGGCCACCGCCATCAAACACTGTTTCGCTGGCGGTGGCTCCGTCGCCGCGCAAAGTGATGCCTACAGGCACCACGAGTCCGTACTCTGGGTAGATTCCCGGCGCCAGGATGATTTCATCACCCGTGCTCGCCGCCGCCAGCGCCGACTCAACCGTGGCGCGCTCCTGCGGCACACGAATCGTCGCCGCCGTCACCAGACTCGCCTGCACCATGATCAAAGCACCAAGCAGCCAACCTGCCAGCACTGCCGTTGCAATATTTGAACGCATGAAAAAACGCATGAAGATTCGAGTTCCTCTCGGATCGGTGGGGACCGCTCTTGGGAATGGCTCCATCTCGTCAAGCCCCATGGCAACTTGTGGGCCCATCAGGGCCTTCCACAGAAGAATCAATCAAATTCCGACCAGGGGGATTTTGAACCTGATTTCGATAGGCAAAAACAAATTGTGCAAGGGATACAACGTATTTGTGGACTTAACTTTACAGACCTTTAGATATCGTCTTGCGGACCGTTTTATTTCGTAAAAACGGCACCCCGGGTTGGGAACCCCTTTGCCAGGTTGGCCTTGGCGGAAATGCTCAAGATGGCGAAAAAAAATGCCTGTTTTTTGGCAAACAGAACAATTCTTGTCTCATAACTATATTCAATTTCAATTGCCATCAGATTATTAGCATTTTAGGGGACACTTTGGCGAGATTTCCGGAGACAGTTTGACTTTTTGGCAAGGAATCGAGCGTCGACTCGATGGAGGGATTGACCAGCACCAGCTGCAGTCCGCTGGTGCTGATCTGTCAATCGCTACATGTTTCCAGCGTAAGGCACCACGGGAGTCGCATGAGCCGCCGGGTCGGCGTCAAATGTCTTGGCACTGCCTTTGTTTTCAAAATAGAACAAGCGCCCGTCGTGGCTGACAGAGGGCGACTTTGCCGATGGTTGAAAACGATTGTGACTCACAGGGTCAGTAACCTGCCCCGTGTAACGCCAGGGAGTCGCCTTGAACGATGCAACAGTCTTTTCACTCGACAGGTAATAAGCTTCGTAGTTCACAAAGATGCGGTGGGCTTCGTCGAGAACCCCCGCCTGTGCCGGATCCACCACGCACGAAACGCCAATACCCAAATCATTCAACCAAACCTCGGGACCTTTCACGAAGATCGCTGCACAAGGTCGTCAGCAGAATCCGATGGGTTCGCCATTGACGTACGAAGCCCCCATCCTCGGGTTCAAGGACACCTTACGCACTGGGCAACGGTCATTGAGAGTCACTTTGCCATCGGCAAAAAAGCGCAGGTGGGGCAATGAGTCGGCTGGCGAAACAAATTCGGCGAAGGGCGCCGTTTCGGCACTCAGGGCAGGCAACGCAGAAAAACAGCAAACCATTACGAGCAGGAGCAGTTTCATCACAGGCTCGGTCCTTTCGTTAGAGTGGACCAATGCCTACAAATTTTGTCCGGTATTGTTCCCAAGCCTAACCAGGAATTTCAAATCAGCATTGAATTGGGCCTCAGCGGTACATCGCCTTGATCTCGCCCCAGGGGCTGATATCGGTGGGCGTCGGCTCTCCATCAAGTGTGATGGTCACCGGCATGCTCATGAAAAAAGGCACTTCCCCGTCGCAATCCTGAATGGGTCCAAAGGGACCGGCTGCCCACAACATGTCGCCAGCTTCGGTCGCCACCATGCGCACCTTGAGAGTCGCCAACCAGATGATGTCCTGGTCCACGCATACCTCGGCTGTGCTCACCGTGCCAGCCAAAGGATGCCCCGAGTGTTGCAATTCAGGATTGTATTCGATGTCCAGGATTTCAAGCACCGCGCCGCAACATACCTGGTGGATGACCCAAGGCAGAACGCTGACCGGTTGGTTGATCGGCTCGCCCGGGGCAAAACCCGTCACCATGGCGTGCAAGGTGAATTCGGTGTCGAACTCGACGGTGATGTGATCAACATAGGCTGTTTTGGAGGCGCTAATCCCGATGCGGGGAAAGGATTCCTGCGCTCGGGCGCCAGTGGCGAGTGCCAGCACTATCAACATCGCCAGGGCTGTGGCCCATCCCAGGTAGGTGCGTTGCGCCGTTTGTGATTTTTGGGCGGAGGCCGCAATGGCACGGGTTCGGGAGCGACGATCTTGCGAAGCAGGCATGCGCATTCCTTCGGTGGCGAAAAGAGACAGTATTTGTCCTAAAAACATACGATACAACAGGGAATGCCCGCAAGGCCTGAACCGTGATTTGCCCCAACCCTCTATCCCAAGAGCTGCAGGGCCCTCGCCCAGTCGGCATTTGAGGTCACTTTCCAGTTTCCCAATTCGCCCGGCACCACAGCCGGCAAGTGCCCCCGCGCCGCCAACAAACCGCCATCATCGGTGAATTCTTTTCCCTG
Organism: Candidatus Krumholzibacteriia bacterium; assembly: GCA_016744275.1. Classification (GTDB taxonomy): domain Bacteria; phylum Krumholzibacteriota; class Krumholzibacteriia; order LZORAL124-64-63; family LZORAL124-64-63; genus JAGRNP01. Next base: position 7,627 of record JADGEP010000109.1, read on the forward strand.
TTCATGGGCCCAGCGGTGAGCCAATTCGAAATTTTCCCATCGGAACACCTGCGGAGTCTGCACCGCCAACAAGGCCTCACGTTCCAGATAGGTTGCCGCTCCGCCTGAGACCTGCACCACCGTATCGGGCACAGCAATGCCCGGGATGGCCCCACCGGAATTCATGGCCGCCATCGTCAGTGCGTCCAGCAGCCCTGCCGTCGCAAAGGGGCGAGCCGCGTCGTGCACCGCCACCAAGTCGCCGGATTGCACCTGCCCCGCACCTGCCAAGACTACCGTTGCCTTCCAGGTCGAGGCGGTGCGGCTGCGGCCGGGGTCAGCGAGGTGGCAAGGCAACGTCAGGGTGTTCAGTTCTTTTTGCACGACTTCGTGCCAATCGGTCGGGGCGGTCACCGTCACGCTGGCCAGGTGCCAGCTCGGCGACCGGGCCCCATTCACAAATGTCCGCAAACTCACGGCAAAAAGTGCACCCCGGGCTGTGGAACGGAATTGTTTGGGCACGCCGTCGCCGCCGGCTGCCCGCTCGCCTTTGCCCCCGGCCAGCAAAATCAGATGCAGGGGGCGGCTCATGCCCGGCCTCCCGCTTTCCGCCCGCGAGATTCCAAGGCCAAGCGCATCGCTTCTTCCACACTGCTGGCGGTGACCATTTCCATGCCATCCATTTTGCGGGCCTTGCGTCCGGACTTGTCGCCGCCCAAAATCGCACGGCTGAAACCGTGCCGGGAGGCCTCGCGCAATCGTGATTCCATATCAGCCACTTGCCGCACTTCACCCGTCAGGCCCACTTCGCCCAGGATCAAAGTATCGATGGGCACGGGACGTTCGCGCAACGAAGACGCGAGGGCTGCCATGATGGCCAAATCGGCTCCCGGATCGTCGATGCGCCCACCGCCCGCCACTTTGACGAAAATGTCGCATCCGCCCAGGTCCATGCCCGCCCGTTTTTCGAGAATAGCGCACAGCAGTCCCACCCGTTTGTTGTCCACGCCCTGCACCACCCGCTGCGGTGTGCCGTATCGTGAGCTCGAAACCAACGCCTGCACTTCGACCAGAAACGTGCGCGAACCATTCTTGACCGCACATACGGCCGAGCCCGGTTCGGCGCCTCGTCGGCCGCTCAGGAATAAAACCCCGGCTTGATCCACCGGCGCCAAACCGTCGCTGCGCATTTCCATGACCGCCAATTCGCCCGTGGTGCCGAAACGATTTTTCACCGCGCGCACCATCCGGACAGCGCCACCACCAGAGCCTTCGAAATACAGCACCGTGTCGACCATGTGTTCGAGCAACTTGGGCCCCGCGAGGTCACCCGACTTCGTCACGTGGCCAACCAGGAAAACGGGGTGCCCGGTTTGGCGCGCGAAATCGGCGAGCACACCACCGCAATATTTGATCTGAGTCGGGCTGCCCGGATAGGCGTCCACCTGTTCGCTGTGCAAGGTTTGAACCGAGTCGGCAATGATCACGCAAGGGCGTTCGTCGTCGCCGGCCAAGGCTTCGCGCAGAGCCTCGAGCAAAGTTTCGAGATGCACTTCAGGCAGGATGTCGAAACCATCTTCCTTATTGGGATCAAAACCCAAACGTTCGGCCCGCATGCGGATCTGGGCGGGCGATTCTTCACCCGCCACGTAAATGACCCGGATATCCTGCCGCACCCAAGACAGCCCCAGGCCCGTCAATAGCGTCGACTTGCCCACGCCCGGTTCGCCGCCCAGCAGCACCACTGAGCCCTCGACCAAACCGCCGCCCAAAACGTTGGCCACTTCGGCCGGTTCGACGCGCAGGCGTTTTTTGTCAGCCGAATTGATTTTGCGCAAGGGCACCGGACGCATGCGCCCATCCGGCCCAACGGCTTCGGGCCAGGCGGCCTGGGCACCACCTGAAGCGGCACCGGCGCCAAACCCCGTCTGCTGTTTGTCCTTGGCGCTGAACCCCCGCGAACCTTTGGTATCGCTGGTCTTGCTGATGTTCATTTCCGTGAAGGTGTTCCACTCCCGGCAACCGGGGCACTGGCCCAGCCAGCGCAGTTCTTCGTGGCCACAGCCTTTGCAATAAAAACGGGTGCTCTTTTTCGCCATGGAATTCAGAGGCCTTTGGGTTGAGGTCGCGCGGCAGGACAGACATTTCAGGAAGCCAATATACCATTTTCCGCCCAATACGGTAAGCCAAGAGAGAAAGCCAAGAGAGAAAGACAAGTGGGTAAGACCAGACAGTAAGGCTCGAGACGCAAAAAAGCCCGAACCTTTGTCCGGGCTTTGGGCAACGCCTGAAAGGCGGCTCAGCGCACGAGCTGCATCTTGCGTTGCTGCAGCACGCCTGCGCCCTCAAGGCGATAAAAATAGGTGCCACTGCTGACAGCACGTCCCCCGCGATCGCGGCCGTCCCAACGGGCACTGTGACTGCCGGCCGTCAAGTCGCCTTCCAGCAAGGTGCGCACCAACTGCCCCCGCAGGTTGAAGACCCGCAGGCTGGCCCTTCCCGGATTGGCCAACGTGAATGAAATCGCCGTTTGGGGGTTGAAGGGGTTGGGCACATTGGCTGCCAGATGTGTCAACGCCGGGAGTCCTTCATCACCAACAGGTGAAGGGGAGACGACCGTGAA
>JADGEP010000010.1 GCA_016744275.1 Candidatus Krumholzibacteriia bacterium
ATATAATAGAAGATAGAAGAGGCGGGAGGACCCAAGAATGCCCCCTTGATTGAGATGGGAGGATCTCCTATCATGGCGATCCCGGAAAACACGGAGAGATTGCAGAGAGATTGAACCGCCTACTGAACCGCCTATGGAGGATTCCATCGTGAAGTTCGAGATCCAGCAAGAGGATTTGCAGAAGGCCCTGGACGTCATCGCCAATGTGGTGCCCGCCAAGACGACGCTGCCCATTCTGACTTGCGTGCTGATGGAAGTTGCCGACGACCGTTTGGTTTTGTCGGCCACCAACCTGGACATCTCCATCACCACGAGCACCGACAAGGTCGACATCAAGGATGCCGGCAAGGTGGCTATCCCGGCGGTGAAGTTTGTACCCTTCGTGCGCAGCTTGCGCTCAGGCACAGTGAAGATCGCCCAGAAGGGTGAGCAGATCAGTCTGGTCAGCGGCAAGTCGCGTCTCACGGAAAATACGATGAACGTCGAAGAATATCCCAAGCTGAAGGTGCTCGAAGAAAAAGACGGTCTCGACCTCGAAGCTTCTTTGTTGATCGACATGGTGGCCGAAACTTCGTACTCCGTTTCCAAAGATGAAACGCGTCCGGCGTTGATGGGTATTCTTTGGGAAGTGCGTCCGGATTCCCTGACTCTGGTTGCCACCGATGCCCACCGTTTGGCGCGCAGTGCCCGGGACATGGATTGGACCGTGCCAGGCGACCGCAACATGATTGTCGACACTGCAGGTCTGCGCCATCTGCCCCGTATTGCCGCGGATCAGGATGAGAGCGATTCGGGCAATGTCACGGTTTTCATGGGAGAAAACCAATTGAGCTTCCGTTCGGGCAATTCTGTGTTGCACACGCGCTTATTGGAAGGTCCTTTCCCCGACTACAACGCAGTTATCCCCAAGGGCAACGACAAGGATGTGACCATCGACAAGGCCGATTTTGCCCAGGCGATTCGCCGGGTGGCCATCACTGCCGACCGCATCACCAGCCAGATCAAACTGGGCGTGGAGAGCGGCCGCATGGAACTGTCGGCCCGTGGTACCGAAGGCAGCCAGGCTGAAGATGAGATCTCGGTGAGCTATGAAGGCGACGCCATGGAGATCGGTTTCAACTACAGCTACCTCCAGGACATCCTGAAGAACATCAAGAGCGAATCCATTGTGCTGTCGCTGAATGATTCCCAGAGCGCGGCACTGATCAAGCCGGTTGATGACGAAGGTGCTGAGACCGGCGTGCTTTGTCTGCTGATGCCGCTGCGTCTGGCCGGCGATTAAGAATCGGTGAGGATAGTCTCCGCATCGGTCGACGGATTCCGCAACCTGAAAACGGCCAGTTTCACTTTTTCGCCCCGGGTCAATCTTGTCCTGGGGCGAAATGGTGAAGGCAAGACCAACCTGCTCGAAGCCCTCAATTATTTTGCACTGGGACGCAGTCATCGCGGCGCCAAATCCGACGAGCTCATTCATTTTGATCAATCCCATTTGCACGTCGGTCTGGATATCGAAGAAGAATCGGGCGCCACACTCGCCTGTGAGTACGGCCTGGGACGAGATGGTGGCCGGCGACTGCGAGTCGACGGAGAGGCTTTGCGTCGCCGAGCGGACCTTGTGGGCCGCCTGGCCACGGTGTTTTTTAATCCCGACAGCATACGCCTGGTGCGGGGCGGGCCGGATGGCCGGCGCCAGTTCGTGGACCAGGGCATGGCGGAAATTGACCCCGTTTTTCTGACCCATCTGACCGCCTTTCAAAGGGCCTTGAAACAGAAGAATGGCCTTTTGCGGGATCTCAAGAAAGGGCTCACCGATCTGAGCACAACCCGCCGGGAACTGGCTGCCTGGAACCGGGAACTGGCCGGCCATGCCGCTGCGGTTTGCCTGGGTCGGTGGCAATATGCATCATTTTTGACCCCTTTTTCAAACGAGTCTCATAAAAGCCTTACTGATAATGATTTACAACTCGATTTTTCCTACGCTCCGCGCCTCGAAAGTGTCAGCAAGGCGATTTCTGAAGCCGCAGAAAATCCCATCTCAAAAGATGATTTGGAACGGGAAATTTTAGCGGAATTGGATTATATTATGGATTCCGAAATCAGGCGCGGACGGCCCCTGATTGGCCCCCAGTTGGACGACTTCAAAGTGGTCCTCGAGGGCGTCGATTTACGTGTTTACGGTTCCCAGGGGGAGACACGCACGGCCGCCATCGCCATGATCCTGGCGCGCAGCGATGTGCTGTTTCAAAAACGCCAGATCAGACCCGTTCTGTTCTTTGACGACATCTTCAGCGAACTGGACCGGGAGCGGACGCGACGACTGCAGGAAATGGCCTCGCACCTGCATCAGGTTTTTATCGCGACGGCCCGTCGGGACGACATTGCCGACTGGCAGCCCGAGCATATGAAAACCTGGCAAGTGAACGACGGCGAATTCAGCGAAATCTGACGCCCGGTCGAAGCCGAATGAACCTTGGCTGCCCAACCCAGAGAAGCCCACTACCATATGGCGCACAAAAAAGAGGGTCCCCAACCGGTCTCTCGCCTTATCGAAGGCGCGTTGCGTCAGTTTGGTTTGCACGAACGATTCACCGAACGGTCGGTGTTGCAGAAATGGTCCGAGGTGGTGGGCGAAGAAATCGCCGCTCATTCCCGGGCGGTGGATTTGATCGACGGCGTTCTGGTTCTGGAAGCGGACCATGGCGCCTGGCGGCAGGAGTTGACCCTGCTGATGCCCATGATCATCAAGAAGTTCAATGAATTGTGCGGTGAAAATACCGTGACGGAAATTCAGTGGCGGGATCGGCCGGTGCGCGGCCGCAAACGTCCGGCTGGATCCTGAACCTGTATGGATCAGCCCTTACAGGTTAAAGCGAAAAGAAAATAGGAAAGCATGACCGAAGAAAACAAACCCAACGATGAGCAGCAAAATCCGGAGCAGAATACCCCGGAGAACGGCGCCAAAGAATACACAGCTGAAGGCATTCAGGTCCTCAAGGGCCTCGAAGCGGTGCGCATGCGCCCAGCGATGTATATCGGCGACACCACCCTGCGTGGTCTGCACCATCTGGTCTACGAAGTGGTGGACAACTCCATCGATGAAGCCATGGCCGGCTATTGCGACGACATCCACGTCTCGATCGGCAAGGGCGATACCATCAAGGTGCGGGACAACGGTCGTGGTATTCCGGTCGGATTCCACAAGGAAGAAGGCAAGTCGGCCCTGGAGGTGGTGCTGACCAGCCTGCACGCCGGTGGCAAGTTCGACAACGAGGCCTACAAGGTGTCCGGTGGTCTGCACGGTGTGGGTGTCAGTTGTGTGAACGCGCTTTCGGAATGGTTGAGCGCCGAAGTGCACCGCGACGGCACGGTCTACTACATGGAATTCGCCCGCGGCGCGCGCCAGGGCGAGCTGAAGGAAATCGGCAAATGTCCCGAGGATCAGACCGGGACCACGATCACCTTCAAGGCCGATCACCAGATTTTTCCGGAGCTGGTCTACAGCTTCGACACTTTGCGCAGCCGCATCCGGGAATTGGCGTTCCTGAACCGAGGCGTAAAAATCACCATCGTCGATGATCGTGATGAGCAGCCCCGCGAAGAGGTCTTCCACTACGAAGGCGGCATCGTCGAATACGTGCGCTGGTTGAACGAAAGCCGCTCGGTCATTTGCCCCGAGCCCATCTACATCGAGGGCGAAAAAGACGGCATCCAGATCGAAGTGGCCATGGACTACAACGAAAGTTACAGCGAATCCCTGTTCACCTTCGCCAACAACATCAACACCCAGGAGGGTGGCAGCCATCTGTCCGGATTCCGGGCCGGCCTGACCCGTACCCTGAATGCCTTTGGCAATTCATCCGGCCTGTTCAAAAAAGACATGACCGGATTGACCGGTGATGATGTGCGAGAAGGCTTGACGGCCATCATCGCGGTGAAGATTCCGGACCCGCAGTTTGAAGGCCAGACGAAAACGAAACTGGGCAATACCGAGGTCAAGGGTCAGGTCGAAGCGCTGATCAATACCTACCTCGCCGAGTACCTGAACGAGCATCCCAAAGAGGCCAAGGCCATCATCGGCAAATGTGTGGCTGCTGCGCATGGGCGTGAAGCTGCGCGCAAGGCTCGTGACCTGACGCGGCGCAAGTCGGCCCTGGATTCGGCTGCCTTGCCCGGCAAGCTGGCCGATTGTTCCAGCCGCGTGCCGGCCGAATGCGAGCTGTATCTGGTTGAGGGCGATTCGGCCGGTGGTTCGGCCAAACAGGGTCGCGAAAGGCGTTTTCAGGCCATCCTGCCGCTGAAGGGCAAAATCCTGAACGTCGAAAAAGCCCGCTTGGATAAAATGTTGGGCAATGATGAAGTCCGCACCATTATCACCGCGCTGGGCACCGGTGTGGGCCTCGGCGTTTTTGACATCAGCAAGTTGCGTTACCACAAGGTCATCATCATGACTGATGCTGACGTTGATGGCAGCCACATCCTGACCCTTATTTTGACGCTGTTTTTCCGTCACTTTCGCGAGGTCATTGAGAACGGCTACATGTACATTGCCGAGCCGCCATTGTACCGCGTGAAAAAAGGCAAGACCGAGATCTACGCCTACAGCGAAGACCAGAAAGACGGCTTGGTTGACCAGATGGGTGGCAAGGGAATTTATGTGCAGCGTTACAAAGGTCTCGGTGAAATGAATCCGGACCAGTTGTGGGAAACAACCATGAATCCGGACGCGCGCACCATGACCCGGGTGACGATCGATGACGCGGCCGAAGCCGACCACATCTTCACCACTTTGATGGGCGAAGAAGTGGAGCCGCGCCGGCGTTTCATTGAGGAAAACGCATCGCTGATCAAGCTGGAAGATCTGGATATTTAGAAGAATTGTCTGGAAGATTCCCGAAAAATTCCGTCGGCTCCAGCCGACCTGAAAACCGCTGAAAAAAAGAGGCCAGAATGTCGGACGAGACCAACAATACACCGGAAAACGAAGACCTGCCTGAAGCCCCTGTTTTGGGTTCAAGCGGCGAAACGATCATCGATTCCGGCATCGTCGAGAAGATGCGCACCAGCTACATCGAATATTCGATGAGTGTGATCATCAGTCGGGCCCTGCCCGATGTGCGCGATGGCCTGAAGCCCGTGCATCGCCGGGTATTGACGGCCATGAACGACCTGAACCTGTCGCCGGGACGGCCCTACCGTAAGTCCGCCAAGATCACTGGTGATACGACCGGTAACTACCATCCCCACGGCACCGCCTCGGTCTACGATACTTTGGTGCGCATGGCCCAGGACTTCAGCCTGCGTTATCCGCTGGTCGATGGTCAGGGCAACTTTGGCTCGGTCGATGGCGACAACGCGGCGGCTGAACGTTATACCGAAGCGCGCATGACCAAGGTTGCCACCGAACTGATGAGCGACCTGGACAAGGAAACCGTCGACTTCATTCCCAACTACGACGGCTCGCGCATGATGCCGGCGGTCATGCCCTCGACGGTGCCCAACCTGTTGGTCAATGGCGCCGATGGTATTGCCGTGGGTATGGCGACCAAGATTCCGCCTCACAACATGGGCGAAGTTTGCGACGGCCTGCTGGCCCTGCTGGACAATCCCAATCTCGAAGCGGCCGACATGCTGGATTACATCCAGGGCCCGGATTTTCCGACTGGCGCCATCATTCACGGCCGGCGCGGCATCTACGACTACATCACCACCGGCCGCGGACGCGTGGTGGTGCGCGCCCGCACCGAGACCGAATTGCTGGACAACGGCAAGAGCCAGATCATCGTCAGCGAAATTCCCTATCAGGTGAACAAGAGCACGTTGATCGAGAAGATTGCGAATCTCGTGCGCAGCGGCACCATCGAGGGCATCACTGACCTGCGCGACGAAAGCGATCGCGAAGGCATGCGCATCGTGATCGTGCTGCGCAAGGACGCCTTCCCTCAGGTGATCCTCAACAAGCTTTATACCCACACGACGATGCAGACGACATTTGGTGTGATCAATCTGGCCCTGGTCGACCACCAGCCCAAGGTGATGAGCACCAAAGAGACGATGCAGCACTTCCTTGAATTCCGCGAAGAAGTGATCGTCCGGCGCACCCAATATGCGCTGCGCAAGGCCGAAGAGCGGGCTCACATTCTTGAGGGTTACCGCATCGCGCTGGACAACATCGACGAGATTGTCGAGATCATCAAAAAGAGCGAGTCGCCCGATACGGCGCGCGCCGCCTTGATGTCGAACTTCGGTTTGTCCGAAATTCAGTCCCAAGCGATTCTGGACATGCGCCTGGCGCGATTGACCGGACTGGAACGGCAGAAAATTGAAGACGAATACGCGGCCCTGATCCAACGCATTGCGGAATTGCAGGCGATTCTGGACAGCCGTGAACTCGTGCTGCAAATCGTACGCGAAGAGATCGGCGAGGTGCGCAGATCATACGGCGACGATCGCCGCACCACCATCGTGGAGGACGAAGGCGAGATCGATATTGAAGATCTCATCGCCGACGAACCCATGGTCGTGACGATCAGCAACCAGGGTTATGCCAAACGCATTCCGCTGGACACCTATCGCGAACAGGGCCGAGGCGGCAAGGGCATCACCGCCATGGGCACCAAGGACGAAGACTTCGTCGACAACCTGTTCATCGCCTCGACCCATCAGTACCTACTGGTGCTGACCGAGAAGGGGCAATTGTATTGGTTGAAGGTGCATCGTGTGCCCCAGGCCGGACGCACGGCCAAGGGCATGCCGATTGTGAACCTGATCCAGATCCAGCCCGGCGATAAGATCCACGCCGTGGTTCCTGTGCGCGAATTCAGTGAAGACAGCTTCCTGTTCTTCGCCACCAACCTGGGCGTTGTGAAACGCACGCCGCTGGTCGACTTCTCGCGCCCGCGTCAGGCTGGCATCCGGGCCATCAATCTCATTGAGGATGAACACCTGGTAGCCGTGCGGGAAACCGACGGCAATTGCGACGTGCTGGTTGCTACGAGTGGTGGCATGGCTATCCGCTTCCACGAAACGGATTCGCGTTCCATGGGCCGCACGGCTCGCGGGGTGCGCGGCATTCGGATGGGCACCAAGGAGCAAGTGATCGGCATGGTGGTCTTCAAACCCGAAGACCAGGACGGCGCGCTGTTGTCGGTGACCGAAAACGGATACGGCAAGCGCACGCCGCTGGGCGACTACCGCGTGCAGAAGCGCGGTGGCAAGGGCCTGATCACGATCAAGTGCAGCAAGCGCAACGGGGCCCTGTTGGGCATCCGCGACGTGCATCCGGGCGAGCAACTGATGGTCATCACGCGGGGCGGCATCATGATCCGCATCGCCATCGACAGCATCAGTGAGCAGAGCCGCAACACCCAAGGGGTGCGGATCATCAACCTCAAGGGTGACGATAAGGTGGGCTCGATCGCCAAAATCTCGACCGAGGCCTTGGCCGGAGAAGATGAGATGGAGGAGTTGGTCGACGCTGAAGTGATTTCGGAAGGACCCGGTGACGGGTCCGGTGAAGAATCCGGCGACGGCGAAGCGGTTGATCCGGTAGAGACGGAGACCGATCCGGAATCAGAGCCCGAAGAATAAACAAGCAGCTGCTTGAATCAATGGTGCCCGCCCCAACGGTTGACAATGAACCGTCGGGCGGGCACTTCCCATATCAGGTAGGTCAACGAGCAAAAAGCGGCGGTCAAAACCAGCAACACGGGCATGCGCGCCCAGCCCATCCGGTCGCTCACCAATAGCAGTGGCGCCATCATCACCGACAACTGCACGAGATAAAATCCATACGAAACCTTGCCCAGAAAAACGAAGGGCCGCCAGCTCAAGATGCGGTGCACCAGCCCGCCTTCAACCGTGAGCCCCAAAATCAGCCCGCCGGATAGCCCCGCCAACAGGTAGGCAAAAACGTAGGTGAGGATGCGCGCGTAACGGGACGGGTCGGCTTCCAGGGATGTCTTGGCCCCCATGCAGCCGCCAATGCCGATAAATATGGCCACCAGAAGAACATCGGCGCGCCAACCGCGCAGCAGTTGGGCCAAATTCCAGCCCCGGTGGGCAAATGCCGTCAAAACCCCAATGGCGAATTCGGGAAAGCGCCCAAACAAGGTTGCGTGCAGCATGTGATGCCGGGAACCCATGAAGCCCTGCCAATCCGCTCCCGCAGAGACGCTCAACCGCACCAGCAATTCACCCAACCCCACCATCACCACCACTATGCCACCAACGGCCACGACGAGGCGCAAAACCCGCCGGAATGTGAGAGGTTCTTCGGCCCGGTTTTTTTCATCGGTGAGCCTCAGCAGCAAAGCAAAAAGCAACGGTGCAAAAACGTAGAAGCTCTCTTCAATCGTCAATGACCAGGCCGTAGGCAATCCGGCGTAGCGCAAATGTTCAAAGAAGCCCTGGGTCATCGAGAGGGTCACCAGGGCAGACCGATCGAAGCGGCCATCGACCAAAGCGGCGGCGTGTTCGATGGCCGCAAAGAGCAGAAAGAGAGGCCAAATACGCGCCACTCGTTTGACAAAGAAGAGCCGCAGGGAAGATTCACCGGCGGCCATTTTGTCGAAATAGATGCGGGTGATGAGAAAACCACTGAGCACGAAAAAAATCGAGACGCCAACCTGGCCCTGTTGCCAGAGGGGCATCAGTGGAATCCATTCGCCGCCAAAATCAACGCCGCGCCTGGCCGGCGGAAACAGCCACGCGTAGTGGTACATAAAGACCAAGAGGGCGGCCAAGGCGCGCAAAGACGTGAGGGGTTTGATTTCTTTCATGATGCACGGCAGTGTGCCACCGGGAACAAGCCAAGTAAACCCCGAGGTTGGAACCTCAGCCAAATTTCGTTTTCAAAACAGAGCCAACCTTTCCGGGACGGCCTTCGGTCCGGGTGCACCAAGGCAGCCAGAGCCGAGCCGGGGCATTTTGCCGCGATTCCCGGCCACTTCAGACTTGAAGCCGGATTCCTGGTTGAAACCTTTTCCTGAAAAACCCTAGTATCAGTCCATGTATAAAAAGTCGACAATCTTCCCGAAACCTTCGGGCCAGTCGCCCAGAAATTTGGGGCGATTCTTTTTCCCAGCTGCGGCCTGGTTGCTTCTTTTGGCGGCCAGTGTTTCGCTGGCTGGGGCAAGACCCACACCCACCCTGGTCCACACCTTCAGCCTGCCTTCCGGATTGGCGGCCAAGGTCCATGCGGATGGGTCGTTGAATATTAACGTGGGCCCCAGTGCGACACCTCTGCTGACTTCCGAAATCCTGACGCTGACGAACAGCCGCCGCAATCGTGGCCGCGTCTCGGCACCATTCACTTCGGTGGTGACCGAAGGTTCAATCGGTGGGCAACGGGGTTTTTCGGCCAACTGTGACGATGACGGCGACGGTGCGGTGGATGAAGATTTCCTCGACGGAATGGACAACGATGGCGATGGCCTGGTCGACGAAGACTTTGCCGCCATCAGCGACGCCATGGTGGTTGTGCACCACGACATGAGCCAGGGCGGCGATCGGGCTGCCCACGTGGAGTATTACCACTGGGCTTACCCGCACCTGCGTTCGACGGTCTTTCTGGCAGCCAAAGGCAATCCGGGCCTCAGCAATGGTGGCACCTATCGCCTGGTGCTGGGCAACCAGAAATGGCGCGAAGCCTCGATTGGTGCGCGCCGTCACGATTTGGCAGGCAAGGCGGAATCTGGCCGTCTCAATGCCTTTGTGGCTCAGCCTTTGCGGCCCAATGCGGCCGGCACCTTGGCCCATGCCGAGCCGTGCGACCCGGGCACTCGCCTTTGGGTTGGCGTGGTGGTCTTGACCGAATCCCCCCGTGGCCGCGCCGTGCTGGACGGCGGAGTGCTGGATCTGCAACTGGGCGAAGAGGCGGTGGCAATAGCCGTGTGCGTGGCGGAATCCTGGTTGCAATTGAATCACATGTTGAACGAATCGGCCCAGGTGCAAGCCGGAATCACCGACAAGGTGACGGGAAAACAGGCGCCTTGGATCGTGCCGCCGCTCTGTGTGCATTGCCGCATGTCAGACGCCCCCGAGTTTTCATGGCAGCTGGATGAAGACGGGGACCTTCTGGTGAACGCGCGCATTTCACCGGATCACAATGGTGCCTTGGACCCCGATCTGTTTCATCTGGCCGAAGCCTACCTGGGCGCGCCCCATGAAATTCTCTGGCAACCCGACGCAGGCGCGGCGGTGGTTGTGCCTTGGATCTGCATGAATGAAGGAATGCTCAACCGTTCTCACGACCTCCTTTCAGACCCCTATGCGGAAATGGCGAGTCTTCTGGACCACGGTGGGTCTGGAAATCTGCGGCTTTCTTTTGTGGCCCCAGATGCCACCCACCTGGCGGCAGCCTCTGAAATATCCGGGACCTATCTGAGCGGCCGGCCATTCGTAGCGCCGTTCAAAACGGCGCCTGCGCCCCATCCGGCCGCCGACCTCGGGAGTGTTTTTGTTGCCGAGGCGCAAGGGGCCGAGCTGTTGGCTTCCCCGGCTGACCAAGAGCAATTGCTCAAGAACAGCTCACAACGACCAACGTTGTCGCCCCAACTGCTCGAAGGTTTTCCCAACCCCTTCAGCGAAGTGATCCGGTTGCGTTACCTCGTGCCGGCGACCATGGCCGAGGCCTTTGTCTGGGACGAAGGCGAAGACCCACCGATCGGCTTGGACTTGCAGGCGGCGGTTCCCTGGCGTGGCGGTGCCCCCAATGTTTCGGTGAAGATCTACTCCATCAGCGGCCAGGAGTTGGTGACTTTGTTCTCGGGCAACCGGGGACCAGGCGATGGCTCGGTGCAGTGGACAGGCGTCGATAATTTTGGAAGACGCGTAGCTGCGGGTACGTATTTCTGTAAGCTCCAGGTGGATAAATGGAGCGTTACGCGGCGCATTGTTTACTTGCGTTGAAATTGATCAAATTTGGTAACTTCAGCAAATCTAGCGAGTTGCCCACGTTTTTTTCTAAACACTTAAATTCTGGGTCTAATAAGGGGTTTTAAAGCGAATTTTGGTCAGGTGAATCCCACAGAATGCCATTTTTAAAGGCCTTTACGGGACCTTTTCTAACAATCAGACCAAAATAATGTGATAGTTTTGTTTTTTTTGATAGACAAGCCCCCTGGAGGCATCGTATTATACATCACGTTAGCAGTAGAAATTTGTGTTTATATGCACCTTTGCGCTGCCCAAGAAGGATTTTTTGCTTGGGGGAATGATAGTGGAAGAAAGACTAGAAGCCTTACAAGAGCCATGGACCAGTTTCGTGATCGAGTTTCCGACTTATCCGAAGCAAGTGGTTCACGGCAGAGATGAGAGTCAACGGATTCTCTTTCTTTGCCCACAGGTAGAGGCCAACCCCACGGAGTTGTGCCTGGCCCTGTTTGGTTCGCAAATTCTGATGCATCGTTTGCAGCAGGGTGAATCGACGGAAGCCATCGCTTCTGCGGGGTTCATCTTTGTCTACGCGGCCGAGACTCCCAATGCGTTGCGGAATGTCCTGGCCAAATACAAGCAAATGACCAACGCGCCGGTTTTGGTTTCCCAAAAATCCAATGTGGTCAAGACTGCCCACTTTGTGACGGAATTCCTGAATCGGGTCACTGCTCCCGGCTTTGCGCAAGCACGGCCTGTGGGTGAAACTCAAGTATCCGGCATGCCGGGTGCTGTAATGGACCCAGCGGTCATGCCCATTCCGGGCGACGAAGACCTCTGGAGCGAGAACCTGCCTGAAATCGTCCTGGTGGACGAAGAAGGCAATACGGTGCACGCCTCGCACAACTTGCAGGACTACAGGGCCGAATACGCTTGCCGTTACGTGCTGGCGCATTTTGCCGAGAACATCAACCGCGACAAGATGGCTGAAACAGTCAACCTGTCGCCGGGTTATTTCTCGAACCTGTTCCGTTCCGAGGTTGGCATGAGCTTCAGCGACTATTTGATCCAGGTTCGGGTTGAAAACGCGAAAAGCCTGTTGCGACGGTTTGACCTGTCTGTAGACGCGATCAGCCGGAAGTGTGGCTTCAATAGCCTGGCCCACTTCTCGCGGACTTTCAAGGACCGCTGCGGCCTGTCGCCGCTGAAGTACCGGAAAAGCCCGCACGCCGTTTCATAACGGCTTCGGCACCGACTGCGTTGAGTTTTAAAGGCCTTTCCCGCTGAGTCTGGGAAGGGCCTTTTTTTGCTCATTTGTCTCAGGGCCGATATCCCTGAAGGGGCACAAAGGTTGCCTTGCCCCGCATATATGGCAATATTGTCGGGCAATCCGTGCCCAGCACCGCCAAACTCCTGTTGCTTTGAAAGGCTCATCCTTGGCCCTGTTGACTTTGCAGAACGCCCACTTCGACTACGGTCGCGAAAGAATCCTGCGTGGTGTGAACATCGCCATCCAGGCCGGGGTGAAGTACGCCTTGGTGGGGGCCAACGGCGCCGGCAAGACAACACTGTTGGCGGCCATGACCGGCGAGCTGCAATTGCAGGACGGCACCTGCCAGTTGATGGGCGGCGCAACGATGCGTCTGCTGCGCCAAGAGACCACCCTTGAAGTGACAAAAAACAGCGACGGGCGTCTGCGCGAAACTGTGGCCAACGCGGCCTTTGAAGTCGAGCGCGCGTTGGAATTTCGGCTCACCGAATTGGCTGCAGAAATTGCCGAGGCGCCACCGGAAAACCACCAGGCCCTGGTCAGCGAACAGGGCAAGGTGCAGGAAGAATTTGAACGCCGCGACGGCTACACCATGACCGCCCGCCTGGAAACGGCCTTGCGCGGTGTCGGCCTGCGTTCCAAAACCTGGGATACGCCGGTTGACCGACTCAGTGGTGGCGAACGCCGGCGAGCGGCCCTGGCCCAGGTGCTGTTGAGCCGCGCCGATCTCTTGCTGCTTGATGAGCCGACCAACCATTTGGATCTCGAATCCTGCGAGTGGTTGGAAGGATTTCTGGAGATCTATCCGGGCGCGGTATTGATCGTTTCGCATGATCGCCATTTTCTGGACCGGGTCGCCAAAAAAACGCTGCACCTGGACCGCGGCAAACTGGTCAGCTATTCGGGCAACTACAGTTTCTACGACAAACAGAGTGCCCTGCGTTACCAACAGGAGCTCGCGTCCTGGGAGCGCCAGCAGGCGAAGATCAAACAGACCGAAGAATACATCCGGCGCAATATTGAAGGTCAGAAAACGAAGCAGGCCCAGTCGCGCCGCAAGTTGCTGGAAAAAGAAGAGCGCCTGGAGCGCCCCACGACCGAACCGGGGTTGTACCGTTTTCATTTGAAGCCCTCGCGCCCCAGCGGAGGTACGGCTGTTGAAACCGAGGGCCTGACCAAGGGTTACGAAGGCCGTGTTCTACTCAAAGATTTGGACCTGCACATTTCCCGCGGCGATCGCGTGGGCATCATCGGGCCCAATGGTTGCGGCAAGTCGACCCTGCTGAAAATGATGGCCGGACGTGTGGTGCCCGACGGTGGCCGCCTGGTCATGGGCCACAACGTGGACCTGGGTTTTTACGACCAGGAGTTGACGGGTGTCTCGGATCACAACACGGTGTTGGCTGAAATGCAGGCCGTTGACCCGCGGGCAACTTTGGGCGAACACCGCAGCTTTCTGGGAGCTTTTGGTTTTGGCGAAGACCTCTACGACCGCCAGGTCAGCGCGCTGTCCGGTGGCGAGCGCGGGCGGTTGTCCCTGTTGCGGCTCATCCAGGAAGGTCACAATACTCTGCTATTGGATGAGCCGACCAACCACCTGGACATCCGCAGTCGCGAATCTTTAGAGGCGGCGTTGCGGGAATTCAGCGGCACGATGGTGGTGGTGTCTCACGATCGGCGTTTCCTGGAAAAACTGGTGGATCGTCTGTTGGTGTTTCCTCCGGCCGGCGACGAGAGCGGCCAGGTGCGGGTTTTTCCCGGCACCTACGCAGACTATGTCTGGAAGAAAAACCAGGAAAGCCAGGTGGCTTCCGAGTCGAAGCGCGGCGCGGCCGTAAAAACCGTGGTCGTAAAAACAGTGAAGCCGGATGGGCCTGCGACCAAGACGCCGCTGAGCAAGAACGAACAGAAGCGACGCCAGGAGTGGATCGATCTGGCCGAACAGGCTATCGTGACCCTGGAATCCGAACAAGAGGTGACACTGGCGGAAATGGGCGCGCCAGACCTCAACAATGAGCGCCGGTTGAAACTGGGCCAGCGCTGCGTGGAGATCGAGTCCGAGTTGGCCACCAAGATGGCCAACTGGGAAAAATGGAACCTGGAAATCGAAGAAGGATTGGACAACGACTGATATGGGAAACCGCCAAGATGATGCCGCCGGATACTCCACCGAACAACCTCGCGAACGCGCGGTGCTGGCTGGCGTGCACTTGCCCGAGGCCTGGTCAGGTGGCATGGGGGGCGACGCGGACCTGCCGGAATTGGCGCGGTTGGTCGACACCGCCGGCGCCGATGTCTTGGGCGAGGTGGAGCAACGCCGGCACCGCCCGACGCCTTCGACCTTCCTGGGCAAAGGCAAACTGGATGAACTGAAAGAGCTGGTTGAAGAGAACGAAGCGACGCTGGTTGTCTTCGACAACGAGCTTTCGCCGGCCCAGGGGCGCAACCTGGAAAAAGCCCTGGATGTGAATGTCCTGGATCGCACGGAGTTGATTCTGGACATCTTCGCCAGCCACGCCAGCACGCGGCAGTCGCGCCTGCAGGTTGAGTTGGCCCAGTTGCAATACCTGCTACCGCGCCTGACGCGGCTGTGGTCCCATCTGGACCGGCATGCTGGTGGCATCGGCACGCGCGGACCGGGTGAAACCCAGCTCGAATCCGACCGGCGCCTGCTGAACAAGCGCATCGCCGTGCTGAGCAAAGCGCTGAAAGAAATCGAAACCACCCGGCAAACCCAGGTGCGTTCGCGGGACCGCGTTTTCAAAGCGGCTCTGGTGGGGTATACGAATGCCGGAAAATCGACCCTGATGAATGGCATCACCACGGCAGATGTCTACGTGAAGGACCAGCTGTTCGCAACCCTGGATGCGACCACGCGCCGGGTCGAGGCCGACGAGCGCCGCCGGTTCTTGCTGACCGATACCGTCGGGTTCATCCGGCGCTTGCCGCATCATCTGGTTGAAAGCTTCAAGGCCACTTTGCAGGAAGTGCGCGACGCCGACCTGATGGTGCACGTGGTGGACGCTGGCCATGTGGATCCGGAACACCAGATCGCTTCGGTCAACAAGGTGCTCAAGGATATCGTGCCGGTGGAGAAACCCACCCTGATGGTATTCAACAAGATGGACCTGGTGGACCGCGAGTTGTTCGAAAACCGATTTAGCCGGGCGTATCCCGAGGCGATCTTTGTCTCGGCCAAGGACGGCATCGGCTGCGGCGAACTGCGGGAAGCTATCCTGGTCCGGGTTCTGGGCAAGGAAATGATCCGGACCGTGCGCGTGCCCCTGACCAACATGCACTGCCTGAGCCGGTTCCACCGCACCGGGTCTGTGCTCGAACAAACCTTCACCGAAGACATGTGCGATACGACCCTGCGCCTGACCGAAGAGGAGTTCAGCCGGTTGGTATCCCGCGAAGGTGCGGTGCTGATCGACGAGAAAATTGACGAGAAGGTTGACGAGGAGGAATAGCCCCTCGCGGCGGCGTTGGCCTGCCGATTGCATAAGGTTCCTTTAACGACCGATATCCCCACAAATCATTGCATTGCGCCAACCGCATCACGGCTGAGCGTTGCGCTATGCCATGCCCCCCCTTTTGACTCCACCTCAAGACCCTCATAGCACCCTTTAGGGAGTGTTCTGCCCCGGGCATGGACTTTGCTGGAAAATACCTGAAGAAATGTGTCCTGCGGCCGATAAAACGCCTGGAAACACGATTTTCAATTACCCAGCGAAGGGAATTGGGGGACTGGAACATGATGTCAACCCACTCAAATATCAGGCAGAAATTGCCGGGACAACGAGCCAGAAGGCGCGGCTTTTCCATGGTCGAGATGATGGTGGTCATCGGCATCGTCGGCATCATTGCCACGATCTCGGCGCCGCCCATTTTCCGCTATGTGCAGTCCAATCGACTGCAGACCAATACCGACCGCCTGGCCGCTGATCTGCAATACGCCCGGACGTTGTCCATCGCCAGCAGTTCGATCCTGCGTTTCACCGCGACACCCGTTGGCTACAAGCTGGAGAACCCCAATACCGGGGCGTTGATTCGCGAAACAGACTTTGGTCATGACCTGGAATTGGACATGGCCCAGACCGCCGACTTCTACCCCTGGGGCATGGCCGACGCATCGGTTTTCAATATCACCAACGCCGCGGGAACAAATCAGGTGACGTTGTTGCCCACCGGCCTTGTGGAGGTGCATTGAGCATGTTGAATAAACTGAATCGAGCCTGGCGCCGCTTCATGACTCAGGGACCATCCCTGGGACGTGAGGGCTTCACCCTCATCGAAATCCTGGTGGTTCTGATGATTCTCTCGGTCGGCATCCTGCCCATCGCGGTGATTCAACACCGGGCCCGGCAGGAAGTCAGCGAGGCCGACCGTTACACCGAAGGTATCACCATCGCCTCGGCCCAATTGGAACGGATCAAGGGCATGGGATTTGGTGCGGCGGTGCCCGACAGCGGCGCGGCCGGTCACGTGAATTGGGTGGCGAACGTGAACAATGTCTCCTTCGGTCTGGACCGCATCGTGGTGACGGCCAGTTGGCAAAACGGCAGCGTGATGGAAACCCTCACGGTGACCGACCTGGTATCGATGCGATGAGAGTCTTTAAAGGGAACACAAGAATGGGGAGCCTGATGCAGCATCAGAACCAAGGCCAAGAGAGCGACAGACGCCGGGGTTTTTCCCTGGTGGAATTGATGATCTCGTTGGCGATTTTTGGCATCATCATGGGCGTGACTTTTGGATTCCTGGTCGGCGCGCGCGACAGCTATTCGGCGACTCGTGAGCGCGTCCAGTACCAGCAGTCTATGCGTGCAGTGATGTCATTGATCACCCGCGAAGTGCGTTCCACGGGTTGCGATCCTTCAGGCGCCGGCTTCGAGCCGTTTGGCATGGCTGCGACGGCGGCGATGAGTTGCGCCATGGATCTCAACGGCGACGGTGACACCACAGACACCACGCCTGACGAAAGCGTCACCTACGCCTACAACGCGGGCACCGGAGAACTGGTGCGCTTCGACGGTGCTTTGGCAATGACAGTATTGCGCGGCCTCAATGGCATGACTTTCACCTATTTCGACGCGAATGGCGCGGTGCTTGGTGCCGTGCCCCTGAACGCCCTGGATCGCGCCATGGTGCGCTATGTCGAAGTGATGATGGATGGCGAAACCGACTCCGGTGAGCCCGTGAATTACACAACCCGCATCGCCCTGCGGAACGGTTAAACCATGTATGGAGACGATATGCAGAAGACAGAACTGAACCGCGAAGGCTTCGCGATGGTGACCACGCTTTTGGTGGTGCTGATCCTGAGCGTGTTGGCCGTTGGCGCGGTGTGGATGGCCACCTCGGAGAAGAAAACGACTTTTGCCGAAGGTGTGCATGTGGCTTCGGTCTTTGCGGCCGATGCTGGTGGCGAAGCGGGTATCAATTTTATCCGGCTTTCGGATACTCCCCCGGACGTCGTCGACTTCACGACGATGAGCGTGCGCAATCAGGGGAACACCGTGTTGGAGGGCGCACAGAGATACTCTTACAGCGCGATCGCCATAAATAACCCTCCCGAACTGGGAAAACCCAAGCCGGGTTGGGGAATGAGCTACGTGGATTTTGACTACCAGATCGGGTCCCGTGGAGCCGCTGGTCAAAATGGTGACAGCGGAGTGGATGTGGTTCTCAGCCGTATGTACCGGACGGGATACTGATCACATTCGAATATTCGGGGGATGAACTGACGTGGAAAAGGACACCGGTCCAAAATGTCGGCAGGAGACAATAGAATGAAGAACTCAAAACACAATCAGAACCGCGCCGGGGCCTGCTTGCTGTTGATGGGCGCGTTGCTCATTGCCAGCTTGGCGCCGGCCACGGGGTCAGCCCAGGTCGACTGCCAGATTCCTCTGTTTGTGAAACAGAATCTGGTTGGCGCCAACGTGATGATCCTGGCGGACAATTCCGGTTCGATGAATGAGGCGGCCTACCATACTGCCTACAATTCTCGAATGGTTTACGCGGGGAATTTTACCACCAACTCGACCTACTGGGTCGGCAACGACGGCACCTACTCGCCGCGGAGCTTCAACTGGGCCTTCCCGTCGACACCGACGGCGAAGCTGGTCGAATCTGACCAGGGTGAAGACGGGCGCTATCGGGGCAACTACCTGAACTGGGTTTATTTCCACGCCTCGGCGACCGAGCGGGCAAACATTCCCCAATCGACGCGCATCCAGGTGTTGAAGCAGGTCCTCAGTTCGGTGATCCAGCGCTCGGCGCGGTTGCGCTTCGGCCTGACGGTTTTCGACAACAACGACGGTGGACATGTCATCGGTGAAATTGGCGAAGACCACGATGTGTTGCGAGCCCAGATCGACGGCATCCGGGCCAATACCTGGACACCTTTGGGCGAATCGGCCGAAACCGTGTTGGACTATTTCTCCGATGACAGCGCCAACGCTCCTATCGAGGTTCCCTGTCAGTTCAATTTCCAGATCATCGTCACCGATGGTGAACCGACCATGGATCGCGACGTCAGCGGTTACCTGCACGACGCCGACGGTGATGGCCACGATCCTGGTACCTGCACCAGCATCGGTTCCAATCTGACTGATTGGTACGACTGCAGTGATCACTTGGACGATGTGGTTTGGTGGATGAAGAACAAGGATCTGCGCCCCGATCTAGATGGCGACCAGACCGTCTCGACTTACGTGGTGGGCTTCCACCAGGATATTCCCCTGCTGCAGGACACAGCTGACAACGGTGACGGCTTGTTCTACTTCGCGGACAACGCGGTGCAGCTGACCCGAAGCATTGAATGGGCGGTGCAGGACATCCTGCGGCGCATCTCCGCCGGTAGTGCTGTGGCCGTGGTTTCGACCGAACGAGGTACCGACGACCGCCTCTATCGTGGCAAGTTCATGCCCATCGATTGGGATGGCTTCCTCGAGAGTTACGCACTGCCCTACAGCAACGGTGATCATGCCGTGTGGGAAGCGGGTTCCATGTTGGCTGCGCGCTCAACGCCGCGGACGATTTTCACCGGACTGGGCAGCACCAGGTACGATTTTTCGGAGGGCAACGCGTCGAACTTGAAGGCCGCCATGAATGTGGCCACCGACGAAACAGCAGCGGCTCTCATCAAGTGGGGGCACGGCAAGGACGTAGCCGGCTTCCGCGACCGCCGTGGTTGGGTCCTGGGCGACATCGTCCACTCGACGCCAGTGGTTGTCGGCGCACCCAGTGATTTTCTCATCGAGGAAAGCTACCAAAACTTCCGGAACAACTATTCCAACCGTCGCAAAATGGTATATGTCGGCGCCAACGACGGCATGATGCACGCCTTTGATGCCACGAGCGGTGAAGAACGGTGGGCCTTTGTGCCGGAATTCGCCTTGCCGGCTTTTGAGGCCATGGCTGACTCTTTTTACTGTCATCGTTATTCGTGTGACCAAACCGTCAGCGTGAAAGATGTTCTGCTGGGCGGTGTGTGGCGCACGGTTTTGCTGGGTGGTGGACGTGAGGGTGGTGCGAGCATCTTTGCCCTGGACATCACGAACCCCGACAGCCCGGATTTGTTGTGGCAGAGCAACCTGCCAAATGGCAAGACCTACCACTCTGAAGTTGAAATCGCGTCAATCGGCGGCACACCGGTGGCGGTCGTTGGCAGCGGCCTGGATACGGATACCGGCGAAGCCTGGTTGTACTCCTTTGCCCTGTCCGACGGTTCTTTGCTCGGCTCTCGCGAGTTGAGTCAAGACAATGTCCTGCGCAACAAGGCAAGCCGGCCAGTGTTGGTTGACCTCAACCTGGATGGCCAGGTGGACGTGGTCTACGCGGCCGACTACCTCGGCAGCTTGTGGCGCATGGAAACGAACGGCAACACCAACCCCGCCGGCTGGTCAGTTTCTGAACTCTACGCGGGCTCAGACTTCATCACCGCCGATCCCGTGGCCGCCTACGGCCCGGATGGCGATGTGTACATCTACTTTGGCTCCGGTGCCTACATGGAAGACGTAGACATGGTCACGACCGATCAGCAGTATTTCTTCTGCATCTACGACAATCACAGTGGATACACTGCAGACAAGGGTGACTTGCAGAACCAGACCAGTAGCATTGGCGAAGTCAGTGGTGACGCGGGCTGGTATATCAAGTTGTGGAATGGCGCGGGCGAGCGTGTCACCGAGCAGGCGGTGGTTGTGGCCGAAACAGCCATCTTCACCTCTTTTGCTCCGACACTCGACGCCTGTGTTGCCGGCGGAACTTCGTATCTGTACCAGATGAGGTACGACGACGGTGGCCTGGCCGAAGGCGATACCACGCCTGAAGACCGTTCCGATAGCCTGGGTGAAGGCATCGCCTCGTATCCGGTGGTCGATTTGACCGAGGGTACGGTTGTGGTGCAGTCCAGTGATGCGAGCATCAGCATTACTCCCATCGCCTCGATCTACCAGCGCATGACGGTGAAGGCGTGGCAAGAGAGCTTTGACCATGTGATGCCCGTGACCACGCCGGTGAACTGATGATTTTGGACAACAAGAAACGAGATCCCAATACAGGAGGGTTCCACATGAAACGCATCACGGTTCTGGCCCTGGCTCTGGTCGTCGCTCTGGGAGTGATGAACGCACCGGACGCCGGTGCGGGCTGGTTGAACAAAAAGAAGCCCAAACGCACTGAAAAACCCGAGTGGATGGCGATGCCCAAGCATTTTGACGGGCCCAAGATGGCCTTCCATTCCGGTATTCTGCAGCAGGACTCATTCTCCGGTTGGAAGCTGGGCGAAATGAAGATCCAGTTTGCGAAGAATTGCGAGATCACCACCGACGGTGTGGATCGCGGTTATCTGGATGCTGGCCGTAAGGCCGTCGTCATGGGGCCGCGGATTGGCGATACAATTCTTGCCTGGAGTGTGAAAGTGGCGCAGCCCGACTTCATGGCCGGTGGCCGGTCCACTGAAGAGGTGGAGCTGGAGACCAGCGAAGCAGACCCCAACTGCGGAGAAATCATCAGGGCCCCGCGATAATACGGGTCGCCAATGATCGAGAAAGCCGGGCTCTGCGGAGCCCGGCTTTATTTTTTCGCCGACTCTTCGAGCACCAACCGCAGTTGTTCGATCTGATCCCGCTCCGATTCCGAAAGCTTCCGCAATTGAGCCGCTGATGCCAACGAGGCGCGGGCTTCATCCAGGCGCCCCGCAGAGTACTCAACCAATGCTCGGTTGTACCAGCCGTTGACATAGAGTGGGTAGTCGCGCGTCAGCACTGTGAGCAACCGGTGGGCCTTGGCCAGGTCACCGGTTTCGGCGTACAGCGAAGCCAGATTGGACCGGATGCGCTGGTTGCCCGGGGCCAGGGCGTAGGCTTCCTGCATGGCCCGCAGGGCTTCGTCTTTGCGGCCCTCGCGATTGAGAACCAACCCGCCGCGAAACCAGGGGTAGCTCCAGTCCGGATCCAGCCCCGCTGCCTGTTCGTAGGCCGCGACAGCCAGGCGCCCGTCGCCCCGTTCTTCATGGTTGCGCCCGATGCGGTAGGGTATGAGTCGGTTGCTCGGTGCCCGCTTGGCGGCCACCTCAAGGGCCGCGATGGCCTGCTCGCGTTCGCCCAGATCTTCCAGATACAACGACAGGTGATAGGGTGTATCGGCCAATCCTGGCCGCACCGATTCGGCTTTCCGGCCCATGGCCAAAGTCTTGTCCAGGTTGTCCCGTTTGCTGGCGCGGGAGGCCTCGTGAAGGNGCACCTGCCACAAAACTTCGGCCTCATCCAGGGCGGCC
>JADGEP010000110.1 GCA_016744275.1 Candidatus Krumholzibacteriia bacterium
CTAGTGGAGGAATTCCGCCCCGACGTGACGGGCGTCAACCTCTCTGTGGTCAATTTGCCGTGGTACATCAAACAGCTGAAAAATGATCCGGAAAAACTGTTGTTGATGAGCAATAGCAATACGGAGATCGACGCCCTGCGTCACCGGATGTATGAAGACCCCAAGACGGGCGAACGCCAGTTGTTCATGATCAAGGATTACGTGGTGCACGACATCATCACCACCAATCATAAACAGGTGGGGCTGCCGGTTTTCTTTGCTGTGACCATTCCCCAGGACAACATGGCGCGGTATTTTCCCAACTTGCAGATGGAAGGCATGGCCTACCGTCTGATGGAAACCGCTGGACCCGACAACATGCCGGTGACAGATGCCCAAAAAGTGATGGAAAACCTGCTCGGCGTTTACCGTTTGGGCGCCCTGCTGGATGGCGATACTGGTGCCCGCCAACGGCGCTACCAGATGCTGGCCGGATTGGCCAGTGACGACGGCGAGCAGGTGCTCGGCCGTCCGGGCAATGCCTTGACGACTTCTGATTTGGACAGCCTGCAGCGTATGTTGGGCAAGCCTCGGACGGATGTTTTCCGCAACAAGAACGCGAGTCATCTGTTGGGCAACTATCCGGCGGCATTGAGTCGGGCCGGATACGAATCCTACATGAAAGCCAACGCCGCGGCGGAAATCGACTCGGTGGCCTACCGCGACCAATTGGGAAAATCACTGTTGGCCTTCGAAGCCAGCTTGATCATCGATCCTTTCAACTCCCAGGCTTTGGAGTTCTATCCCTTGCTGTTGGTGCAGGCGTACCAGGATCAGAAGGCCATGGATTTTCTCAGCTCTTTGCGGGGCAACGTGAGTCAGGACATGGAAGAGCGCACTCTGTACAATTCGCTGCGCGGTTTTGTGCGCGGCGGCGTGCCCGACTTGGCTTTTGCCTGGTTGGCCCAGGCCATCGATGAGAATCCGGACCGCCACTTCTACTACAAGGTGCAATTTGCGATGTACCAGGGCCTCGGTCGCGTGGCCGAAGCCCGCGGCGTGATGGATGCCTGGGAAAAAGTCAGTGGCGATCGTGATCCGGAAATGTCCCGCGGTATGGAAGAGTTGCAGCGCGGTGCCGAACAACGAGAACAAGGCCGAGTCGAAGAAGCCGTCAAAAATGGCCTGGAGGGAAAATAGAATGGTGTCCGCAGAATTGCAGGAGATTGTGGCGTCGTTACCTGACCGGGTGACGGCGGTGCTCAAACCCGGGGCCAAGGTGGTGGTCACCGGTTGTGCCGGATTTGTGGGCAGCACCGTGACCGAGGCCCTTTTGGAACTGGGTTGCGAGGTGACGGGCGTCGATTGCCTCACGGATTATTACGACACCGATCTCAAACACGAGAACATGTCGGGCTTCAAAGACCAGGCAAATTTTACCTGGATCAAGGAAGACTTGCAAACCCTCGACCCCGTTGCCCTGCTGTCGGGCAAGGTGGCCTGTTTTCATCTGGCGGCGCAAGCTGGAGTGCGGGCAAGTTGGGGTGAATTTTTCAACGAATACCTGGGGCGCAATGTGATGGCGACCCAGCGGCTGCTCGAGGCCTGCCGGCACCCGGAAGTAAAATCGTCTCTGGTACGATTTGTCTATTCGAGCAGTAGTTCGGTCTACGGCGACCAACCGGAATTGCCCGTCACCGAACAGGCGTTGCCCCAACCGCGGTCGCCCTACGGCGTGACCAAAATGGCGGCCGAGCATCTGTGTGTGCTGTACAGCATGAACTTCCAGGTGCCCACCAGCAGCTTGCGTTATTTCACGGTTTTTGGCCCGCGTCAGCGGCCCGACATGGCCTTCCGCAAATACATCGAAGCGGCGCTCGACGGGCGCGTCTTTGAGGTGTACGGCGACGGCAGCCAGACCCGCGATTTCACCTACGTGGGCGATGCGGTGCGCTCGAATCTTTTGGCCGTCAGTTGCGACGCCGACTGGGAAGTTTTCAATACCGGCGGTGGCAGCCGCATGGTGTTCAGCGACTGCCTGGAACTGTTGCAGGATTTGCTGCAGAAGCGCGTGCCGGGGCTCGAAGCCACGGTCGAGTACCAGGAAACCGCCATGGGCGATGTGAAGGACACCTTTGCCGACCGCACCCATGTGCACCAAACGATTGGTTACGAACCGACTATCAGTTTTGCCGCGGGCCTGGCTCGCGAAGTGGACTGGGCCATTGCCCGGCGCCAAAAATGATCATCTGCGGGGATTGATCTTTGAAAGGATCCGGTTTGAGCAACGCTGGAAATTCCGACCTGACCACCAAAAAAAATACGCGCTGCGACATTGCGGTCGTGGTGCCGGCCTTCAATGAAGCTGAATCCCTGCCCGAGCTGATCGACCGCATCGACGCTGCGATCACGGGCATGGGCAAGACCTGGGAAGCCTGGATAATCGACGACGGCAGCACCGACAATACCTTTGCCGTGGTTGAGGAATTGGCGACGGCTCGTCCCCAGGTGCACGGCCTCAGTTTTGGGCGCAATTTTGGCAAAGCGGCCGCATTGGCCGCGGGCTTCGAGGCCGTCAGCGCCGATTTGGTCATCACCATGGATGCCGACCTGCAGGATGACCCCGCGGAAATCCCGGCCTTCGCCAAGCTCATCGATGAAGGCTATGACCTGGTCTCGGGTTGGAAGCAGGACCGCAAGGACAGCTTCATCAAAAACAAAACCAGCAAGGTGTTCAACTGGTTCACCAGCCGGATGTGCGGCCTCTACCTGCACGATTTCAATTGCGGGTTGAAGGCCTACCGCCGGGTCGTCACCCAAAACGTGCAATTGTATGGTGACATGCACCGCTATGTGCCGGCCCTGGCTCATCTGGATGGCTTCAAGGTGACCGAGATGCCGGTCAAACATTTTGCCCGCAAGTACGGCCAGACTAAGTACGGCATGGCCCGTTTCATCAACGGTTTTCTGGACCTGTTGACGGTGTATTTTTTACATGCGCGGCACACTTCGCCGCTGCACTTCTTTGGCCGCATTGGCTTGGTGTCGTTTACCGCCGGTGGCGGCATCAGCGGTTGGTTCCTGTTGCGCTGGGCCTTGGGTTACGGCATGCACGTGCGGCCCATCCTGGTCTTGGGCCTGATCCTGATCGTGGTGGCTTTACAGTTCATCAGCCTGGGTTTGATCGCCGAGTTGATCGTGGCCGGACGCCGCCCCGAAGAGTCTTACCGAATTGCCCGCCGTGTTTGAAGGAGCGGGTTCGGCGCCGGCGTGGCAGGCCACCCGTCCTTTGGCCATCATTGTGGTCAATTGGAACGGCCTTGATGTCCTGGCCGATTGTTTCGCCTCTTTGGGCGACGCCCAATATCCACAGTTGCGGGTGATCATGGTGGACAACGGCTCGACCGACGATTCGGTGGCCTGGACGCGCGCCCATCATCCCGAGGTGGAGATTGTCAAAACCGGGGAAAACCTGCGCTGGGCCGGGGGCAACAATGTGGGCCTGCGGCTGTTGCAAAAAGAGTCATTCCGTGGACACATCCTGCTGCTGAACAACGATACGATCGTGCCTCAGGGCAGCCTGAGTCGACTGGTCCGGGCGTTGGAAGAAGACCCCGCGGCTTGGGTGGCCACACCGCGCATTTGTTACGCCGCCGATCCGGCTCGCGCCTGGTACGACGGCGGCCTGGTGGGCAGCTGGAGTGGGTGGGTGCGGCATGATGGCATCCGGCAGCTGACGGGCAAGCTGGATCCCGGCCAACGCTACACCGACTACGCCACCGGTTGCGCTATGCTACTGGGACCGGGTGTGCTCGAAAAAGTGGGCGAACTGGACGAGGGCTTTTTCTTTTACGGCGAAGACACGGACTATTCCCTGCGCGTGACCGCCCTGGGTGGCCGCCTGTTGCATGTGCCATTGTCTTTGGTGCTGCATAAAGTGAGCGCGTCGCTGAAAGGCGATTCGCCGCGCAAGGCTTGGCTGCGGACCCGGAGCCACATTCATCTGTTGCGCAAGCATTGGCCGGCTCGGGCTTGGCCGGTGCTGCTGTTGACCCAGCTGGCATTTCTTTCGGGACACACCGTTTGGAACCTGTGGCACGGGCGCCTGGCTTCGGCCATGGCGTTGTGGCAGGGAGCGGCCGACGAACTGTGCGGTCGCAAATACACTTAGATCGAAGGGCCTGAAGCAGGCCGGGTAGACCGCGTTCCTATTCAATGATATCCTGGGGGTCCCATCGGAACCCCACATCTGGCAGGAGAGCACGTTGGCCAAGAAAAAAACGGCACCCAACCCCGGCCGCCGCCAGCCGTCTATTCCGGACTGGTTGCAGAATATCAGCCAGCAATCGGGTCCTTTTTATTGGCTGATGGTCGCGGCTATTCTGTGGCTCTTGTTGGCCGTGACTTATCCCGGCCCGGTGATGCAGAAACAGGTTTTCCTGAGCAGCGACGCGAGCAATGCCGAAGCGTTTGGCACCGTGGGCGACGCCAGTCTGCGCGACGGCCATTATCCCCAGTGGAACCCCTACCTTTTTGCGGGCATGCCCAGTTTCGGCACGCTGGCCTTTCCCAAATTTGTCTATCCGCCAACTCAGCTATTCGATTTTTTGCAGCAGAATCTCGGCTTCGCTCCGCTGACTTGGCTCATCGGGCATTTGTTGTTTGGCGGCCTGGGCATGGTGTGGTTGCTGTCGCGGTGGAAATTGCCCTTGTCGTCTTTGATACTCGGGGCCGCCATTTTCCTGTTGTTCCCCAAGGTTGTTGCCTGGGGAGTGCACGGGCACGGTTCGAAACTGGGCGCCGCCATGTATTTGCCCTGGATCGTGGGCTTGGCCCTGCGGGTGCAGGATGGCGGGTCATGGGTGCGCCAATTGCGTGCCGTCGGCTGGTTGGGACTCCTGCTGGGCTTGCAGTTTTTGCGAGGGCACGTGCAGATCACATACTACACCCTGGCAACCGTCGGGTGGCTCGGGCTGTGGAACGCGGTGTACCCGTTCGAAGAGTCCCTGCGGCAGATGGTGCCGGCGCTGCGGGCGCGCGGCCTCGGTTTGGTGGTGGTCGGTTTATGCCTGGGCTTTTTGGTGGGCGCGGTGCTTCTGGTCCCCGTACATGACTACGCCGGCATCTCGATTCGGGGCCAGGACATCGCTGGCGGCGGGGGAGTCGGGTTGGATTACGCCACGAGTTGGTCCTTGTCTCCCGATGAGATAGGAACGCTGGTATTGCCAGCCAACGCCGGCTTTGGCAAAGCCACTTACATGGGCTTAATGCCGTTCAATGACTATCCCAACTATGTGGGGTTCTTGTTGCTCTTGATGGCCGCTGTGGCCTGGCAGCGCCAAACCCGCGGCCTGATGATCGCCCTGGTCGTCTTTGCGGTGTTGGTGGTTATGGCCAGTTTTGGCGGAGGCT
Organism: Candidatus Krumholzibacteriia bacterium; assembly: GCA_016744275.1. Lineage (GTDB taxonomy): Bacteria > Krumholzibacteriota > Krumholzibacteriia > LZORAL124-64-63 > LZORAL124-64-63 > JAGRNP01. The sequence goes on from JADGEP010000110.1 coordinate 5,392, forward strand.
TTTACGAACTGCTCTACAATTATTTGCCGTTCTTCAACAAATTCCGTGTCCCATCAATGATCCTGATCCTGTTGGCATTCAGTGTGGCGCTGCTGGCACCACGAGGAGTCGCCAGTTGGCAATCGGGCCAGACGGGATTGGGCAAGCCGTTGGTATTGCCTCTGATTCTCGGAAGTGTGGGCGTGCTCTGCCTGATGGCAGGAGCGGCCGGTGTCGCCAAGACTTCCTACATTTCGCAACTGACGGCCCTGGCGACCAAAGGTGGCAAGCAAGCTGCACCGGTATTGCTGGATCAAGCCTGGCTGCTGCACAAGGCCAGTCTGGTGCGCATCGGGCTGGTGTGCCTGGCGGCGGCGGGTGCATTCTGGTATTCGCTGAAGAGTGAGGCTTTCCGGAGCCACGGTCTTGTCTGGATCTTGCTGGGTTTGGTCCTGTTGGATCTCGGATCGGTCAATAGCAAGATCATCCATCCTGAAAACAGCCTGCAATCGGTTGTCAGTGATGGCCGGGGAGGGGCCAAATTAGCGCCGGCCTACACTTTGGTGCGCGACTATGTGCCTCGGCAGAAGGCGGGTCCAGGCCCCGCGGCAGAGGCGATTGGCCGCGCTGTTGGCCACGATCGGGTTTGGCCGCTGGGCAACCTGGGGGGGCAAAACGTATGGATGGCCGATGGCATCCGTTCATTGGGCGGCTATCATCCGGCGAAGCTGGCGCAATACGAACAGATCCGCAAACGGCTGTACAGCGAGCGTCCGGCCGGGCCCTTGGCGGCCTGGTTATCGGGCAGCACCGTCGTATTTGAGCAGGCTTTTCAACCGGCCCAGATGGAGGGCCTGAAGGCTTTGGGTGTGGACCTCGACCCGATCGCTTTGCACTCCGGCCCACCGGTGGTGTACCGCAACCGATCAGCTCTGCCCAGGGCCCGGCTGGTGTCCAATTGGTTGCCTGTCTCGTCGTTGCCTGAAAAGGACGCCCTGGGCCCGTTTTTGGACGGTATCGCCGCCGGGAATATCGATGTTCGGGAAACGACCTATTTGTCTGAAACGCCGGATCCGGCCCCGCAAACCGCGGTTGGCAACCTGACTGTGCCCGTGTTCATCAATGACAGCCTCGATGAGGTCGAACTGCAAGTCAGCAACCCGGTTCCGGCCCTGCTTTTGCTAGCAGATATGATGGCTCCCGGTTGGCAGGTCGAAGTGGATGGTAAAACGCGGCCGCTTTTGACTGCAGATTTGGTGCTGCGGGCGGTGGCCCTGGAGGCTGGTTCCCACACGGTGCGGTTCCATTATCATGACCCGGCGGTGCGCAAGGGATTGACTCTGACGGTGATAGGGGTGATTCTCATCCTGGCATTGTTGGCTATTCCGATGGTGTTGATAAGGTTGCGGCCCGGTTTGGCCTCTGAAACAAGTGGAGAGATGACCCCTGATGCATGAGCGGAACACTGAGACGCCAGGACCACTGAACCTGAAAAAGGCCGTGGTCGTGGTGCCCACCTACAACGAGGCCGACAACGTCGGGCGCCTGATACCGTTGATTCTCGAACGGGACGAGCGCTTGTCGGTGCTGGTGGTGGACGACAACTCGCCGGATGGAACGGCGGCCATCGTCAAGGCCTTGCCGGGCTTTGGCGATCGCATTTTGATCCTGGAGCGGGAAAAGAAGCAGGGCTTGGGCGCGGCCTACATCGCCGCCTTTCAGTGGATTCTGGCCAATACGGACTTTGAGGCCGTCTTTGAAATGGACGCTGATTTTAGTCACGACCCCGAAGCTCTGGATGTTTTTCTGCAGGAAATCGAGACCCATGATTTGGTTCTCGGCAGCCGCTACCTGCACGGCATCACGGTGGTGAACTGGCCTCTGAAACGACTCATTCTGAGCGTGGGGGCCAACCGCTACGCCGGCTTCATCACCGGCATGAGCCTCAAAGATTGCACCGGTGGCTTCAAGTGTTTCCGCCGTTCGACTCTGGAAAGCCTGCCGTTGGATAAAATCGGCAGCGACGGATATAGCTTCCAGATCGAAATGAACTACCACTGTTGGCGACGCAAAATGGCCATCAAGGAAATCCCCATCATGTTCGTTGATCGGGCGGTGGGAGTCTCGAAGATGAACAAGAAGATCATCATCGAGGCCATGTGGATGGTGTGGGCCCTGCGCCTGCGCCGCATTCCCTAAACGCTCTCCCCGGACTTTGGTGTCCCCCAAATGAAAGCGATCCTTTGAAGCTCGGCATCGTCATCATCAACTACAATACGAGTGCTGATCTCGATCGTTGTCTCGAGTCGCTGGCGGCTTATCCGCCCGCTTCCGAGCACAAAGTCGTGATCGTGGACAACGCCTCGTCCGATGCCGGCCTCAAGGAAGTGCATGCCCGCTATCCCGACAATATCTGGCTTTTCAACAACGACAATCTGGGCTACGCCAAAGGCGGCAACCAGGGCATGGCGGCGGTTGAAGCCGACTACTACCTGATCCTCAATCCGGATATCGTGATCCAGCCTGGAGGGTTGGACCACCTGCTCAGCTTTGCCGATCAGAACCCGCGAGTGGGCATGGTGGCGCCGCAGTTGTTGAACGAAGACGGCTCGGTGCAGGAATCCTGCCGCCGTTTCTACACCCTCAAAACACTGTTGCTGCGCCGCACGTTTTTTGGTCGCATCTTTCCCAACAGTGAAACGGTGCGCCTGCACCTGATGCAGGACTTTGACCACCTCTCAGCGCGCCCGGTGGATTGGGCGTTGGGCGGTTGCCTGCTCGTGCGCAACTCGGCCATGGAACGCACCGGTCCCATGGATGAGCGCTTTTTTCTGTACTTCGAGGATGTCGATTGGTGCTACCGCATGTGGCAAGCCGGTTTCGAGGTGCAATACACCCCGGACGCCCGCTTCATCCACCGGCATCGCCGCGACAGCGCCAAGGGCAAATTCAACAAGACGTTCTGGTTGCACTTGGGCAGCCTGCTGTCTTTTTACGAAAAATGGGGCATGCTGATCTGGCTGCTCAAGAAGTGGCGTGACCCTTTGCTCACCTTTCTCTGGTGGGTGATGGATCTGACCGGATTGACCGTGGCTTTCTGGACCGCCTATGGCCTGCGTGGTTTGATGGGCGGCCTGTTTGCCGAACCGCTTTACGCGCCGTCCGAATACGCGCCGCTGTTGTACTTCTCCTGGCTGTTGGCTTCGGCGACGTTCCTGCTGACGGGACGCTATCGACCGGGCGCCCTGCGGGATGACCGCTCGGCCAGCGCGCATCTGCGACAGGTCGGCATCGTCAGCGTTCTGTTATTGGCCAGCACCTATTTGGGGCACCAGGATTTTATCAGCCGCGCGGTGCTTTTGATGTTCATCCCGTTATTGGCCGCGATCACCGCCGGGGGTGATGGTCTCTTTCGGCGCCTGTTGCGTCGCTTGGAACGGGGACACTTCAGCCTGGAGCGCACGTTGTTGGTGGGGCCGCCGGGGCGCATCCAGAAATGGCTGGCCCAGGCCCGTGACCTGACGAGCCAGGGCGTGGACGTGGCCGGATACGTTGTGGATCCCAGCGAAGGCGGGGGCCTGCCGCCACTGGCGGGCGGCGATGTGCCCTGGTTGGGACGCCGCAGTGAAATCATCGAAGTGGTGCGGCGCTATCGCATCTCGCAGGTGGTATTCTGGGACAACCCCGAAGTTGGCGAGGCCCAGGCCGACGGGCATTGGCAACTGTTGGCTTCCCTGCGCCGGATGCGCGTGCGCCTGCGTTGGCAGGCTGGCAGCGCCTGGTTGTTGGCCACGGGCGCAAGACCGGAAGTTTTTGGGCGCGAATTGAGCGCCGTTCAGGGCTCAGGAAGTGGCATGGCCGTGCGCGCCTTGGGCGACCGTCTTGGGGCAGTGGCCCTGGGAATTGCTCTGGGTGTATTGGGCCTGGGGCCCTGGCTGTGGTTGCGTCTGGTGCGGGCACCTGCGGGCAAAGTCCGTTGGCAGAGCCTGACGGCGTCTGATCTCTGGGGCCACGATCCACGCCTGACGTTGGCCGTTTCGGAGTCGGGGCAGCCCTTGCCGCTGTGGAACCAGTGGCGTTTGGCGGGGCCTCTGTTGCGCGGGCATCTGGCAGTCCTGGGACCGCGCCCGTGGACCATGGGGCGCGTGGACATTCCCCGCGAACCTGAAGACCTGTTGGACTTCTGGCAATCCGAGCCCCGCGCGCCCGGACTGGCCGGAACCTGGAGCCGCGAACGCGGGCAGAAGGGGTGGGGCGCCTGGTGGGCGACCTGGAAACAATTGTGGCAGAATCCCGGGGGATTGGGCGTGCTTGGTGCACACCTGGACGACAACGGCGAGCCTTCGCCAGAAGAATCAGCCGCGCAACCCCAATCATACCCATCACAGAAGACCGACCCGGATGTGGTCGGCGATACATTTCCGTCCGGATGAGGACCTCCTAAGGAAGGCTTGGATGATGAAAGCCCATATCACAAATCGCAATCGCACGGGGTGGACCACAACAGTCGCAACGCTGGCTGTTTTTGTCTGCCTGCCTGCCGGGGCCATGGCGCAGTCCACAAGTTTTGAGCAACTGGTTTATGCGCGTCAGACCAGTGCCCTGTTGGAACACGATGGCTTGGTCATTGGTGGTATTCAGGGTGGCGGTCTTGTGTTCTGGCAGGCCGATGACCCGACGGTCTACGAACGGATGACGGCGGGCGCCGAGTTGACAGGCAACAACGTGACTGATCTGG
>JADGEP010000111.1 GCA_016744275.1 Candidatus Krumholzibacteriia bacterium
GATCACAATGATTTGTCTGCCTGCTTTTCAGGTGCTGCCAGGCTGATTACCCAGCTGATCGATGAAATTACGGCAGGGCCAGAATACGTCATCAATCTGGAATTTGACGATGGCAATGGAACTCCGCCGTACGAGAGAGCCATGACCGGCATTTCCGGTTTCGAATGCCAGATCATGAAGAACTTGCCTGGCCTTTTTGTCCTCTCCGAGTCGTTCAACGGTCAGATGATCAATATTGGCATGAACACGGAGTATATTGTTGGCTTCGCCGAACCGGTGCCGGTGATCAACGGGGTCGTCAAGCTGATCACCTGGTCCTTCATGGTGACAGATGCCAATCCCAAGGAAATCTATCTCGACATCATGCCGGATTTCCAATCCATTTACGGTGCCATGGCCATTGTGGACGGTTCTATCAGGGTCAACAATCTGCAGAGAATCTGGCCCACCTCCGGCAGCCTGAATGCACCGGTATTTGGCATCAATACCGAAGTGGTTGCGACGGAGAACGAATCCTGGGGGAACGTCAAAGCGTTGTACCGTTAAACTGAGAGTCGATGATATCACGAAGCTCCCGGCTGTTGTCGGGAGCTTTGCTGTGCCGGATCTTGGCGCGTCACAGATCGCGGATAATCAAGTGCGACCCGGCAGATTCCTGTGTATCAATGGTGAGACAAATTGCAGGGGCCGAGCGGCTCCGGTTCATGACCAACCGAAGGACTAAAGATGCCCGAAGCCAAAGCCTTTTCTGCCGCCAGCGCCTCTTCCCCCTTGGCGTCGGACAAGATCAACCGACGCGAGGTCACTGATACCGACGTCCAGATCGAAATCCTCTTTTGCGGAGTCTGTCATTCTGATCTGCACACCGCCCGCAACGAATGGGTCGATATGATGCCCACGGTTTATCCCGTGGTGCCGGGTCACGAAATCGTGGGCAAAGTCACCGCAGTGGGGGCGAAAGTCAGCAAATACCAGGCCGGCGATCTGGTTGGCGTGGGCTGCCTGGTCGACTCGGACCACACCTGTCCCAGTTGCCAGGCTGATATGGAGCAGTTCTGCCCCGAAGGCGTGTTCACCTACAACTCCCCGGATAAACACCTCGGCGGAGTCACCTATGGCGGATACTCGGAGAGTATTGTTGTGGACGAGAGCTTCGTGCTGAAGGTGCCCGCGAATCTCGACCTGGCTGGCGTTGCGCCTCTGCTGTGCGCCGGGATCACCACCTATTCACCGCTGCGCCATTGGGGCATTACCAAGGGCAAAAAGGTTGGCGTAGTGGGTCTCGGTGGCCTGGGACATATGGGCGTGAAGTTTGCTCGAGCCTTTGGCGCCCACGTCGTGGTTTTCACGAGATCCGATTCCAAGGTCGAAGACGCCCTGCGATTGGGCGCTCACGAAGTCGTCAACTCGCGCAATGCCGACCAGATGGCTGCGCACATGGGCACATTCGATTTCATCCTGGACACGGTTTCGGCCGACCATGATATCAACGCCTACATCCAACTGCTCGGGCTTGACGGCAACCTGACCCTGGTGGGCGCCCCGGAAAAACCGCTGCCGGTCTCATCTTTTGCCCTGTTGTTTGGCCGCAAGAGTCTGTCGGGGTCGTTGATCGGCGGCATCGCTGAAACCCAGGAGATGCTCGATTTCTGCGGGGAGCACAATATCACCTCCGACGTTGAGGTCATCCCGATCCAGAAGATCAACGAAGCGTACGAACGGATGCTGAAATCCGACGTGAAATACCGCTTCTCCATCGACATGGCTTCGCTGAAGAACGCCTAGATGAGTTCTGCAAATGGTCCCACGAGCGCCATTGTAGTTGCCCGCCAGTTCGCCGCGGCCTTGGACCTCGGCGACTGGCAGGCGGTGCGTTCCTGTTTGTCTGAAAACTGCGAGTATGTGTTTCGTGGCCAGAGCTCTTTTGGGCGAGAGCAAATCGTTTCATCCTATGAAACAATCGGCAAATGGGTCGAGGCGACCTTCGACTCGGTGCGCTACGAGAGCGCGGTGGAGGACCTGGGCCCAGGACGTGCCATGATCAATTTTCGGGATTTGATGGACCATGACGGCCATCATCTGGACCACAGGTGCCAGCAGATCGTCACCCTGGGGCCAGACGGGACGATCGTTCACATTGAGCACATTGACCTGCCGGGCGAACCCGAAAAAGTCGCGCGATTCAATGCAGCTTGCGGCGTGAAAAAACCTTAACCCCGTTGTTGCCCGATAGAATCTTGCCGAAGATCAGGGAATGGCCCGATAACAGATCAGTTCCATGGGTTCGGCATCCTCGTCGTCTTCCGCCTCAATGGCGCCGCCAAACATGGTGGCCATGGCGTCCACATATCCTTTGATCAGCAGCACTCGGCCGTCTTCCAGCAGGAACAGTCCGTCCTCGTTGCCATCGCCTTCGGCACAAAACACCTGAACCTGGCGGTCGAATTGGCCAGCGGGCGTGAAGACATCAAAAGTGGCCATGACGCCTTGGGGTTGCTCGCGGGTGCCGCGGCTGGGCAGGATCCACAGGTCCCCGCTTCGGTCCACCTGCACCCCGCGGGTCAGCCAGCTGATGTCCGACTCGGTGTCGCAGATATCAAGGTTCGCTTCGACTGGCAAGTTGCGGAAGGCGCCCTCGAGAAGGGCGGTCAGCCAGGCTTTTTCATCGCCGGTGCGTGTCCATGACTCGTAGTCGCGTTCGATGACCTTTTCGAGAGTGCCGTCCGGGCTATAGACATTGATGCGGTAGGCATCGCGTTGGGGCGCGGCGTAAATGCGACCGTCGGGTCCCACGTCGTTGGCCCACCAGAAAGTGGGCAGGGCCTCGGCCTCGACGTAGGTGAAATTGGTGAAGTCCCAGGTGGTCGTGCTTTCGAGGAACCGATTCTGAAGCAGGCCGTCGTCGTCGGCTGTGGCCAGAAACATGGCGCGTTGTTGGACCCCTTGGCGTTCGCCTGGGTTGATCGATACACCGGCGAGCATGAAGGTGCCGCCGCGGTGTTCGGCCGCCGTGAGGGCAAAGAAGCCGCCCGCGGTGGGGTCGCCCGTATTGGGGGTGATGTTCTCGGCGGGATTGCCGTCACCGTCGACGCGGATGATTTTGCCGGGAAACTCCTGAACGGCGCCAACGGTGCCGTCGGGCATCAAGACGAGGGCTCGAGGCTGGCGCACTTCACCAGGGCCTTCGCCCTGGCGGAACAGGGTTTTGACCAACTGGCCCTCCTGGTCGTAGACGAGGGTTTGGCACATCTGAACATCGAGGACATACAAGAGGCCCTCGGCGTCGGTTTCGGCCCAGGTGATCAAACCGAAGAAGTTCTCCTCATCGTCAGGGCCGCCGATGCGCCACTGTTCTTCCAGCCGCATTTCTTCGATACCGTTGGCGGGTTGGACGCCATTGGTGATTGTGGGCGGTTGGGCAAACGCCGGAGCCGCCAGCACGGTGATCAGGGTGAGCGTCAGCATTGCCGTAGGTAAATTCGAGGTTCGCACAGGTGGCCTCCAGGGCTGAAAATTGGGAATCAGACTACTATGACGGAAAACAGGAGTGTGGGTTGCATTTGGTTAGCCCAGCCTCGCGCTGGCTTTTCCTTGGGTGCTCGCCGTCCGTCAATTGTCCGCTATATTGTCCCGGTGCCGTATTTCCAAAATCCCAACTCCCAGGAGCCGCCACATGGCCGCCACTCCCAAACGACTGCTCACCGTCAACCCGCGAGGATTCTGCGCTGGAGTTGAACGCGCCATCGAGGTCGTCGACCGCCTGTTAGAGACCCACGGGGCGCCCCTGTTTGTGCGCAAAGAGATCGTGCACAACAAATCAGTGGTCGAAGATTTCAAAGCCCGCGGTGTGGTCTTTGTCGAAGAGCTTGACGAGGTGCCCAATGAACAGACGGTGGTCTTCAGCGCCCATGGCATCGCCCCGGCGGTGCGCGACGAAGCAACCCGCCGCGGATTGCGGGCCATTGACGCCACTTGCCCGTTGGTGACGAAGGTGCACACCGAAGTTGTGAATCATGTGGTCGAGGGCCATGAAATGGTTTTGATCGGGCATGCGGGTCATGATGAAGTGCTCGGCACCATGGGCGAGGCCCCGGGCCGCATCACTCTGGTGACCAGTGTCGAGGATGTGGCTGAATTGCCTTTCGCCGAAGATGCCGCAGTGGCCTGCGCCACCCAGACGACCCTCAGTGTTGACGAAACCCGCGAGATTGTCGAAGCGCTGCGCGCGCGGTATGTCAATCTCGTGGAGCCTCCCAAGAGCGACATTTGCTACGCCACCCAAAACCGACAAGATGCCGTGAAGTCTTTGGTCGCCGAGGGCATCAGCCATCTGTTGGTGGTCGGTTCGCGAACCAGCAGCAACAGCCGGCGTCTGTGCGAGGTGGCGATCAATCTGGGGGTGCCCGCATTCCTGATCGACGGCCCGGAAGATATCGACATGGAGGCCTTGACCGGAGCGGGCGATTTGGGCCTGACTGCGGGGGCCTCAGCGCCCGAACACTTGGTCCAGGCCGTTGTTGCCCGCCTCGCTACGGCAGGGTGGAAAGCCGAAGAATTGGTGACTTTGGAGGAAAATGTGCGCTTTAGTCTGCCTCAAGAGTTGAAATAATACAAATAAACCACTAAAAGACCAATGTTGTCCTTAATATCTATTAAGATTTGCATCGAATAAACTTTGACATGCGAAGTTGGTGCGACTATCCTGAGTTGGTCCCTTTTACGCACCATCCACCCGATGATAAGTAGAGATCCGTCATGGAAAAGAAGCTGTATGAAATGCAGGCAGAGCTCTGCAAAACGCTCTCCAATCCCAAGCGTCTCGAGATCCTGGATATCCTCAAAGAGCGCGAAGAAATTTCGGTGAATCATCTGGCTGAGATGCTGGAGATTCCCAAGGCCAATACCTCCCAGCACCTGGCCGTCTTGCGCCAGGCGGGCGTGGTGGCTACCCGGAAAGACGGCATCAATGTCTATTATAGCCTGCGGTCGGCCAAGATCTCCGAAGCGTGTTCGCTGACGCGGCAAATCCTGTTGGAACGGTTGGAAGACCACGTCAATCTGTCGGATTTGATCAAGCAGAACGGTCAGTAGATCCAGCGGAACGAATGGGAAGATGACTTTGGCGCTCCGGGATACCCCGGAGCGTTTTTTTATTCTCGAAACCGCAAAAACGGTCAAGCCGGAGCTCGAAGTACGGGGTATCTTGAATCCAGAAGTGATCGCACTGGTCGCCGAGACGATGAACCCCATTGGAGCCCATATGAAACCCGCAACCCGTCAAGATTATGAAGAGCGGATCCTGAGGGTATTGGTGCATCTGCAAAAGCATCTCGACCAGGCGCCCGGGTTGGAGGAGCTGGCCGCCATAGCACACTTTTCGCCGTTCCATTTTCACCGGATTTTCCGGGGCATGGTTGGCGAGTCGGTCCAGAGCCATCAACGCAGGCTGCGTTTGGAGCGGGCGGCATCGAGACTGAATCAGACCGACGACACCGTTATCCGCATCGCCCTGGAGGCTGGGTTCGAAAGCCATGCCGCTTTCACCCGCGCCTTCAAAAGCATGATGGGGCGTTCGCCCAGCGCTTGGCGAGAATCCCGTGAACAGGACCTGCCAGCACTTTCGCCGGCCCATCCCGAAGAATTGTTTTCCAGCCACAACGGAGGCATTGCCGTGGACGTGAAAATTGTGCATGAAGAAGAAGTACGCGTGGCTTTTGTCCGCCACACCGGCCCCTACGATCAATGCGGCGCGGCCTGGGAAAAGCTTTGCGGCCGATTGGGCGCAGAAGGCCTGTTGGGCAACGGCCCGCGCTTCATTGGACTCAGCTACGACGACCCTGAAGTCACGCCCGCCCACCAGATCAGGTACGACGCTTGTGTCGAGGTCGACGCGAGCTATCAGCCGTCCGGCGAGATCGGTGTGCAGGTTCTGCCCGGTGGCGATTTTGCCCAGACCACGCATTTTGGGCCCTACGAAAACCTGAAGACGACCTACGCCGCTCTTATGGGCCGTTGGTTACCGGATTCGGGGCGCCGATATCGCTTGGACCCGACGCGCGAAGTATATCTGAATGATCCTGATGGCACGGCCCCCGAGGACTTGGTCACGGACATTTTCCTGCCTCTGGAGGACACGCCGTGAGTTCAGAGAAAATTGATCTGGCAAAACTGTACAAAGCCGAATACAAAGCCCTGGCAAAACCAATCCGGGTGGAGGTGGAGTCGGGGTTGTATTTGTCAGTTGAAGGTTCCGGGCCCCCTGGTGCAGATGACTATGTAACTGCCATAACGGCACTCTACGGGATGGCCTATACGATAAAAATGGGCCGCAAAGCCGATGGCCAAGGCGACTACGTGATCAGTAAACTTGAAGCCATCTATTGGCAAGCTGACGGCGATGAGTTGGACCCCGAGCGCAAGGAAGACTGGTCTTGGCGCCTCATGATCCGGACGCCGCGGGAGATCGCAGGGTATCCGCTCACTGACGATGATCTGGAAAAAGCTCGAAAACGCCTGCGGTCCAAGAAAAAAGACGCCGGCAGCGAGAGGGTGTCTCTCACCGAGCTGGCTGAAGGTCCGTGTGTGCAAATGTTGCACGTGGGGCCCTACGAAAAGGAGCAGGAAACCATCGCGGTGATGCGGGAGTACTGCGCTGCTGAAAACCTCGAACCACACGGCCGTCACCACGAGATCTACCTGTCGGATCCGCGCCGGGTCGCGCCTGAAAAATTGAAGACGATATTGCGGATGCGGGTGCGCTAAGGGCGCGGCGGTGAAACCAATGTGCTCTGTTGGGCGTGGGCAAAGAAACCCAGAACCAATGCCCGGATTTCATCGCTATTGAGGCCGGCGTTTATCAGGGGTAAGGTGAGCGCAACGATTTCTTCAGGCTCCAACACAGGCCGTTTGTCGAGGTACCGTTGTCCTTCGAGGTGCTCGCGCAGGGTCTCTTTGCTTCCAGTGCGGAGATTGGGGATGCCCTTCTTATGGAACACGGAATCCAGGAATGTGGCCGCATCGCCGGCGACCTCTTCCATCAAGGCAATCGCCGGTCCCATGAATTTGTCCGTGAAGGCTTTGCTCCCGCGCAGGGCTTCCCTGGTCAGTGGGCGGCCGCGTCCCACACGCCACAGCTCCACAAAGTGGCCATACACCTCGCCGCGTCGGGAAATGAGCGCGCCTTCGTCGGCAGCGAACACGCCAGCGACCATGAGATCCGCGCCCATACGTTGCCATTGGCCCAAAGATGACATGCCAGCGACGACCAGGCGCCGAATCAGATCCAAATCGTCGCGGCACAAGTGAAGCAGGTGCAGTTCCGCGGCCTCCAGCCTGGGGTTCAGGGCGGGCACCTGCAGCAACTGCCCGTAGGACTCAGGGTCGTGCCCGGCCGTCGGAGGCACCGGGGCGATGACCGGCTCGGCGAGTTGGGCCGCCGACGCTGCCGCACTGATTTTTCGGATATCACCCAGATCGATCACATGCGGCGCGGTCAGGCCTGAGGCTGACAGAGCCTGCCGCCAAGCGCCCACATCCCCGGGATTGCTGGTCAGGTAAAACACCTGACGTTCCGAAGCTGAAGACAATCGGCCCAAAGCGGTGGCCACTGCGCCAAACCGCACCGGGTCGCTGGCGGTCAGGGCTTCATCCAAAAAGAGGGGCAAGCGGATACCAGCTTCGGCTTGACTCAGGAAAGCCAGGCGAGCGGCCAGCAGCAACTGGGCCCGGGTGCCGTCCGAGAGTTGATGCAGGTCCAGTGCCTGGCCCGATGCGTCCAGGGCGGCCAACCGCGGCTTCTTCTCCGATCCGAGAATTCGCAGTTCATAACGCCCCTCGGTGAAAAGCTTCAGCAGCCGATTCATTTCGCGCAATACCGGCGGCATGGTATCGCGGTCGTGCTCGTTGGCCACGTCATCCAGCAGCAGTTGAGCCGCCAGGCCCAGCCGTTGAGCCTCAAGGCGCCGGCTCAGTTCGTCAGTCGCTTTCTCAACGTCGGCATGCGCAGACTCGAAGGTGCTTCCGGCCCGAGCTGATGCAATGCGCTGCTCCAGCGCGCCGATTTTTTCAGACAGATCAGCCGGCGCCTCAGCCCGAATGGCCTCTTCTAGCCTCAGCTTTGTCAGTTCTTCATCCGACTTCTCAAGCAGTGCTCGGGCCGCATCGTCGTTGAGCGGGTCGGCCCGACGAGCCCGTTCTTCGGTTGCGACGCGGTGCTCATCTTTCGATTTTTGCCAATCCGGCAAGGCCGCGACTCGTTCGGCCACCATGGCAGCCACCTCGTCAGGGCCTTGTTCCTGGTCTGAAAGCCCCAGGCGGGCCAGCAGGCTTTGGCGTTCGTCCCGGGCTTCGGCCAGATGGGTGGATTCGGATTGCAGGGTTTTCTGGTCGTGAGCCAAGGCCTCTTCGAGACGGCCCGTTTTGATCTGGCGATCCTGGATCCGCTTTTGACCCGCTTGCGCTTCCGCCAAGGATTCGCCCCCGGATTCGCCCAGGCTGATCAAAAACTCATGGGCAGTGCGGAGGGCATTCGCGGCGGCGGCGGTATCGTGACCGCACGCGCCGCGGGCTTCGGCATGAGCCACGGAGGCTTCGCGCCAACGCCGCAGATGATCCCACTCGTGAGCCACGTCAGCACTGTCCCGCGCGGAATCCTGCCCGTGCTTTTGCAGCAACTCCTGTTGGCGCGCCTGCGCTTCGCGACCGGTGCGCTCTGCGTCCTGAAGGCGTTGTTGGAAGAGGGCACGCGCTTCGCTGCGAGCGGCTTGAGCCCCCCTCGTGGAGCCTTCGGTTTGTAGGGCTTCGGTGATCAACGCATGGGCTTCAGCGGCGGTCCAGTTGGCGGCCAGTGGCTTGTCGATCGCTTGCCCAAATTGCTCCACCCTGCGGCGTGCACCTTGGTTTTGGCGCCGGTCGTGAACGTACCGCCCGCACAATACCAAGCCCGCACAGGCGGCTCCAACGGCAGCGGTGTATTGAGTCAGGAAAGCCAGGGCGGCGCCGACGCCGAGCCCAACCACCCCGAAAATGAGCCCCGTAGTTTGGGGCCGTTCCAGCTCACCCCACGGCGGGTCCACGCGATCGGGTGACTCGCCCGGTGAGTCTGCAGGCTCTTCAAGCGCGCGCAGGGCAGCTTCCTGGGCTTCGATTCGGGCTTCGACCTGCGCCTGCTGACCGTTTTGCGCAACCAGTTGCCTTGCGGCCTCGGCGGTTCCCGGATCGGTTCCGGTTTCCAGCAATACGGGAGACACGTTTTGGCGGGCCTCGTCCAGTCCGGCAGCAGCCCGTTCGCGGCTTTGTTCTGAAGCGAAGGCAACTTCGGAGGCCTTGAGGGCCGCGGCAATCAAGAGGTCCAGTTGGCCAACATCACCGGCGACTGCGGAGGCGGCGATTTCCTTTTTGCGCTTGCTGATGCCATCCTCAAGCGTGGCGATTGCGCGGGCATATTTTCCCACACGATTGTCGAGCTTCTCGAGCTCTTGGGTGTCGTCTTTCCGCGCGTGCTGGGTGCCTTCGGGCACGGCCGCCAGCTTGGTGGCCCATTCCTTGATCTGTTGGTCCAGGCGGTGGCAAGCCAACGCGGCATCCAATTGAGTCAATTTGCGCGCGGCGTTGTCGGCGGCCTCTTTTTCGGCCCTCAAATCGCCAAGGCCGCTTTCTTCGCGAGCCAGGTTGGCGTGTTCCTTTTCACAGACGCGCAATTCAGCGACTTTTTCACGCAATGGTCGGTGGGCCAACTTGAGGCGATTTGTCTCGTCGGGAAATCCTTCCCGGATGGGTTCGAGGGCAAAGCCTCCAGCCATTTCAAGCCGAATCCGATCGGCCAGCTGAAACTCTTCATCACCAGAGTCGGGGCGGTGAAGGTCCAACAGACCCAGTCGGTAGCAGGTCGCGATGTGGGGCGGGGGCAGGTTCGGTGCCGGCGCGTTTTCACCGTCGCGTCGCCAGGGTTCGGATATCGCATCGGCGCGACGGGTGCGCAACGGCCCGCCGTGGTCGACAAAAACGCCGGA